>NZ_AQPL01000028.1:0-248 GCF_000395345.1 Cupriavidus sp. WS
CAAGGCCACCGTGGAGTTCGCGCTCAAGCACCCGGAGGTGATGGACGAATTCGGTACTTACCTGCGTACGCGGGGGTGATTGTTGTAGGTGGTTTTGCTGGATAAGGGAAGCGCCCTGCAGGGTGGCCGGTTTTTTGGCTGCTTTGCGGGGCTTTTTTTTGTTTTTTGGTTTGCTGGGTGGGGGGTGAAGTTAAGCTGTTTGGTTTTGGGGGCTTTGACTTCAAAGGCTTAAAGTCAACATCAAAGTC
>NZ_AQPL01000029.1:0-7724 GCF_000395345.1 Cupriavidus sp. WS
TCGGGCATCTGCCGTTACCGGCTTTGGCGGCCACGGCGAAGCGCTGCCACTGGTTTCGTGGTGGGCGCGGTGGAACGGGCGCGGGTGTCGGCGGTGGAAGTGCCGCAGGGGGGCGCGTCGAGCCGGTACGGCTCGGGGTAGCTCGGCAGCTTCCAGCCGAAGCGGACCGACAGCAGGCGCGCGGCGGTGATGGTGATCGCGCCTGCCAGCAGGGCCACTTCCTGGTCGGCGCGCAGCCAGGTCAGGCCGATATAGACCCAGCAGCCCACGAACGCGCAGGTGGCGTAGGGCGAGCGGTCGCGCAGGATCATCGGCACTTCGTTGCACAGCACGTCGCGCACCACGCCGCCGAACACCGACGAGATGATGCCCATCATGACCGCCACGGTCGGCGTCATCTGCGCCACCAGCGCCAGCGAGGTGCCGGTGACGGAGAACAGTCCCAGGCCGACCGCGTCGGCGGCGATCATGGCGCGTTCCGACGCCACCCGGCTGACCACCCGCAGCACCAGCGAGGCGCCCAGCGACAGCAGGAAGATCAGGATCACGTAGCCTTCGTGGTCGACCCAGTAGAAGGGCCGGCGGTCGAGCAGCACGTCGCGCACGGTGCCGCCGCCGAAGGCCGTGGCGAAGGCCACCACGAAGGTGCCCACGGCATCGAAGCGCTGCTTGCGCGCGTCGACCACGCCGGAGATGGCGAAGGCCAGCACGCCCGTGACTTCCATCACATGCAGGATCAGGGGCAGCCGCCCCATCAGGAGATCGAGCGGCAGGTGCATCGCGCCCGCGCGCTCAGGCGTGCGGCTGGCGCAGCAGCACCATCAGCGCGCCGGCGCCGCCTTCGGCGCCGCGCGCCTGCACGAAGGCCAGCACTTCTTCCTTCTGCACCAGCCAGCTGCGCACCTTGCCCTTGAGTACGGGCGTCTTGTCGGGCGAGCCGTTGCCCTTGCCGTGGATCACGCGCACGCAGCGCACGCCGCGCTTGACCGAGCGCCGCACGAACTCGGCCAGCGCCTCGCGCGCTTCGTCGCTGCGCAGGCCGTGCAGGTCGATCTTGTCCTGCGGCACCCATTCGCCGCGGCGCAGCTTCTTGACCACGTCGATGCCAATGCCGGGGCGGCGGAACGACAGCGTCTCGTCGGTATCGAGCAGGTTCTCGACGTCGAATTCGTCGGACAGCGAGGCGGCCAGCACGGCCTGGTCGTCGAGCCGGGTCTGCACCGGCACCGGCGCGGGATGCTTCGGCGCGGGCGCCACGCGGTTGCGGTCGCGCAGGGTGTTGACGTTGCCGACGCTGCTGCGGAACACGTCGGCTTCCTCGCGCGCGCGCTGCGCCGCCGCCTCGGCCTCGCGGCGCTCGGCTTCGCGCTGTTCGGTCTGCGCTTTCAGCGTGCTGCGCAGGCCGGACAGGTCATCCAGGCCGAAGCGCCTGGTCGGCTTGGGCTGGCTGGCGGGTTTCTTGGCGCCGTGCGGCATGGGGTCTCTCCGGGAAGGCTCGGTCTGGTCTCGGGAGATTATAGGGGAGGGCGGTGGGCGCAAGAAGGGTGCCGGATGTGCGCTGGCGCCCCAGGTGGTCGGCAAGGCCGGCTTGCCGCTTGTGTTCTCCTCTCTCCCACTTGCGAGGGAGAGAGGAGCAAACCATCGGCGGCGGGATGCTCGAAGGCAACCCGCCGCCCTTTGCCGCGCGGCGCGCGCCGGCGCGGCTGGCGCCGCTTACTGCAGCGCTTCCACGTAGCGCTGCGCGTCGAGCGCGGCCATGCAGCCGGTGCCGGCGCTGGTGATGGCCTGGCGGTAGATGTGGTCCTGCACGTCGCCGGCGGCGAACACGCCCGGGATGCTGGTGGCGGTGGCATCGCCGGCCAGGCCGCTCTTGGTGACGATGTAGCCGTTGTGCATCTCGAGCTGGCCTTCGAACAGCTCGGTGTTGGGCTTGTGGCCGATGGCCACGAACACGCCGGCCAGCTTCACTTCCTCGACCGCGTTGGTCTGGGTGTTGCGCACCTTGATGCCGGTCACGCCGGAGTCGTCGCCGACCACTTCGTCGAGCACCGCGTTCCAGCGGATCTCGACGCGGCCTTCCTTCTCGCGCTGGAGCAGGCGGTCGACCAGGATCGGCTCGGCGCGGAACTTGTCGCGGCGGTGGAGCACCGTGACCTTGCTGGCGATGTGCGACAGGTACAGCGCTTCTTCCACGGCGGTGTTGCCGCCGCCGATCACCGCGACTTCCTGGTTCTTGTAGAAGAAGCCGTCGCAGGTGGCGCAGGCCGACACGCCGCGGCCCATGAAGCCTTCTTCCGAGGGCAGGCCCAGGTACTGGGCCGAGGCGCCGGTGGCGATGATGAGCGCGTCGCAGGTGTACTCGCCGGCATCGCCGACCAGGCGGATCGGGCGCTCGGTCAGCTTCGCGGTGTGGATGTGATCGAAGATGATTTCGGTGTTGAAGCGCTCGGCATGCTCCAGGAAACGCTGCATCAGTTCGGGGCCTTGCACGCCGTTGGCATCGGCGGGCCAGTTTTCCACGTCGGTGGTGGTCATCAGCTGGCCGCCCTGGGCCAGGCCGGTGATTAGCACGGGCTGCAGGTTGGCGCGCGCCGCGTAGACGGCGGCGGTGTAGCCGGCGGGGCCGGAACCGAGAATCAGCACTTTTGCGTGTTTGGCCATGATGCGTTCCTGTGGCCGGTGCGGCATGCTGCGCACCGGCGTGAATCGAAACCAGCATTATAAGTGGACCGGCGTTTGCTCACTGTTGCAAATTCCAATGGGAGCGATAGCCCCGGGCAAGGTTAAAATGGCCGGCACCGCAATCCCAGACGGCAACCCAGACCAGGCATGGCCCGAGCTACCACCACCACCCGTACCGATCCCTCCGCGCTGCCTTCGCGCATCGGCAAGCTGCTCGGCGAGGTGCGCTGGTTCCTGATGCTGGCCGTCACGCTGGCCTTCGTCTGCATCCTGGCCAGCTACAGCAAGGCCGACCCGGGCTGGTCGCACGCCAACCAGGTGGCCGATATCCACAACCTGGGCGGCCGCGTCGGCGCCTGGCTGGCCGACGTGCTGTTCTTCATCTTCGGCTTTTCCGCCTACTGGTGGGCGGTGCTGCTGGTGCGGCGCTGCTGGCGCGGCTGGCGCGCGCTGAGCGCCGAGCTGCCCGAGCGCACCGCCGAGGCGCGCCAGGGGCTGGTGGTGAGCTGGATCGGCTTCGCGCTGTCGCTGACCGCCAGCATGGGGCTGGAGGCGATCCGCATGTACCCGCTGCGCTCGGCGCTGCCGCGCGCGCCCGGCGGCGTGCTGGGCGACCTGCTGGGCGGCTGGATGCAGATGGCGCTGGGCTTCACCGGCGCCACGCTGCTGCTGCTGCTGCTGCTGGCCATCGGGCTGTCGCTGTTCTTCCATTTCTCGTGGCTGTCGGTGGCCGAGCACGTCGGCGGTTTCGTCGAGAACCTGTTCCTCGGCTTCAAGGCGCGCCGCGAAAGCAAGCAGGACCGCATCATCGGCGAGGCCGCCAAGGTCGAGCGCACCGAGACCGTGGAGGTGCAGCGGGTCAAGATCGAGGAAGCGACGCCGGTGCAGATCGTGCGCCCGCAGGCCGTGCCCAAGCACGAGCGCGTGGAGCGCGAGAAGCAGCAGCCGCTGTTCGCCGATATCCAGGACTCCGACCTGCCGCCGCTGGCGCTGCTCGACCCGATCCCGGCGCACCAGGAAACCGTGAGCGCGGAAACGCTGGAATTCACCTCGCGCCTGATCGAGAAGAAGCTCAAGGACTTCGGCGTCGAGGTCAAGGTGGTGGCGGCCTATCCGGGCCCGGTCATCACCCGCTACGAGATCGAGCCGGCCACCGGCGTCAAGGGCAGCCAGGTGGTCAACCTGGCGCGCGACCTGGCGCGCTCGCTGTCGCTGGTGTCGATCCGCGTGGTCGAGACCATTCCCGGCAAGAACTACATGGGGCTGGAGCTGCCCAATCCCAAGCGCCAGACCGTGCGCCTGTCCGAGATCCTCGGCTCGCAGGTCTACAACGAAAGCGCGTCGATGCTGACGATGGCGCTCGGCAAGGACATCGCCGGCAAGCCGATGGTGGCCGACCTGGCCAAGATGCCGCACTGCATGGTGGCCGGCACCACCGGCTCGGGCAAGTCGGTCGGCATCAACGCCATGATCCTGTCGCTGCTGTACAAGGCCGGCGCCGAGTCGGTGCGGCTGATCCTGATCGACCCCAAGATGCTCGAAATGAGCGTCTACGAAGGCATCCCGCACCTGCTGTGCCCGGTCGTCACCGACATGCGCCAGGCCGGCAACGCGCTGAACTGGTCGGTCGGCGAGATGGAGCGGCGCTACAAGCTGATGAGCAAGCTCGGCGTGCGCAACCTGGCCGGCTACAACAAGAAGATCGACGAAGCCGCCGCGCGCGAGGAAAAGATCCCCAACCCGTTCAGCCTGACCCCGGACGCGCCCGAGCCGCTCGACAAGCTGCCGGTCATCGTCATCGTCATCGACGAACTGGCCGACCTGATGATGGTGGTGGGCAAGAAGGTGGAAGAGCTGATCGCGCGCATCGCGCAGAAGGCGCGCGCCGCCGGCATCCACCTGGTGCTGGCCACGCAGCGCCCGTCGGTCGACGTCATCACCGGCCTCATCAAGGCCAACGTGCCGACCCGCATCGCCTTCCAGGTCAGCAGCAAGATCGACTCGCGCACCATCCTCGACCAGCAGGGCGCCGAGGCGCTGCTCGGCATGGGCGACATGCTGTACCTCGCGCCCGGCACCGGGCTGCCGATCCGCGTGCACGGCGCTTTCGTCTCCGACGAGGAAGTCCACCGCGTGGTGCAGAAGCTCAAGGAAGGCGGCGAGGCCAACTACATCGAGGGCATCCTCGAGGGCGGGCTGGCCGAGGGCGAGACCGGCACCGACGGCCTGGGCGGCGGCGCCGGCATCGGCGGTGGCGGCGGCGAAGCCGACCCGCTCTACGACCAGGCCGTCGAGGTGGTGCTCAAGAACCGCCGCGCCTCGATCTCGCTGGTGCAGCGCCACCTGCGCATCGGCTACAACCGCGCCGCGCGCCTGCTCGAGGACATGGAAAAGTCCGGGCTGGTCTCGGCCATGTCGGGCAACGGCAACCGCGACATCCTGGCCCAGCCGGGCGCCGCGCGCGAGGACGAATGAGAGGCGCCGGCAAGATGATCCCGGCGCCGTTGCGCGGCTGATTGCGCGGCTGACGTGCACGAGTAACATGCGGTTACGCGCGATGCACCCGGTTGCGGAATCCGCCGGGCGCGCGCCGCTCTAACCGGACATGCGGCGCCGCGCGCGTGCATCGCGGCACGGCGCGGCGGCCTCTCCATCCAGCAAGGAAAACTACATGCGAAACCGCTTTCTCGTGTCGGCATGCGCCGCCCTGGCCATGTCGCTGGCGGCGCCGGCGGTCATGGCGGCCGGCGTGGACCAGCTCCAGACCTTCGTCGCCAGCGTCAAGAGCGCGCGCGGCGAGTTCACCCAGCGCCAGGTCAAGGGGCAGGGCGACAGCCTCAAGGTCACCGGCACCTCCAGCGGCACCTTTGCCTTCGCGCGCCCGGGCAAGTTCACCTGGCGCTACGTCAAGCCCTACGACCAGTTGTTGCAGGCCGACGGCCAGACCCTCTACATCTACGACAAGGACCTCAACCAGGTCACCGAGCGCAAGCTCGACGGCGCGCTCGGCTCCAGCCCGGCGGCGATCCTGTTCGGCAGCAACGACCTCGAGAAGAACTTCGTGGTGAAGAACGGTCCGGCGCGCGACGGCGTGGAATGGATCGAGTTGACGCCCAAGGCCAAGGACACGCAGTTCGAGCGCATCGGCATCGGCTTCAAGAGCGGCAACCTGGAAGCGATGGAACTGCGCGACGCGTTCGGCAACACCACGCTGCTGACCTTCAGCGCCATGCAGAAGAACCCGGCGCTGCCCGCCGACACCTTCCGGTTCACGGTGCCGAAGGGCGCCGACGTGATGAAGCAATGAGGCCGCCCATGACCGCACTTTTCCCGCCGCGCCGCGCCGGTACCCTCGTTGCCCGCGCCGTCCTCGCCGCTCTCGCGGCGGCCACGCTGCTCGCGGCCTGCGCCGGCGGCGGCGCCAGCCGGCATTTCGACGTGGACGCCTTCCTGCGTGCCTCCGACACGGCCCTGCCCGAAGTGCTGGCCAACCCGGACTTCCTCTCCGCCACGCAGGCGCCCGCCAGCGACTGCGCGGTGCTGCTGCAGTCGGTCAGCAGCGGCGTGCTGGAAGGCCTGCCGCCTACCGGCAGCGGGCGCGGCCCGGCCTGGCTGCTGCATCCGGCCGGCACGCCGGACAAGGTGTGGCTGGTGGTGAGCAAGCGCGGCGGCGAGCGTACCTGCCACGGGCCGCTGCCGGCCGACGCGATGAAGGTCCTGGCGGAGCGCGCCGGCGCCTGACGCGGCGCGCATGAAAGAAGGGCGCGGAAGGCCGCGGACCCGGCGCGGCCCGCGCTCCGCCGGCAGCGCGGGCCGGGCGCCCCGGCATTGCCGCGGGCCAACATGACAGCGTTGTCACTTGACCTCGAAAATAGGAATGATTATTGTTTCTTGCTCGTCTTGCCGAAGGTGCCGGCACGGCATCTCCAGGGCGGAGCAGAACAATCATCGAGGGGAGAGTCATGATCGCATTCCGTCACTTGCTGCCGCGCGCCGCCGCGCTCGCGGTGCTCACCATGCTCGCCGCGCTGCCGTTCGCCGCGGGCGCCCAGGAAAAGGTGCTGAACCTCTACACGGCGCGCCATTACCAGACCGACGAGGCGCTCTACGCCAACTTCACCCGGCAGACCGGCATCAAGATCAACCGCATCGAGGGCCAGGAAGACCCGCTGCTCGAGCGCATCAAGAGCGAGGGCGCCAACAGCCCCGCCGACGTGTTCATCACCGTCGACATCGGCCGCCTGTGGCGCGCCCAGCAGGCGGGCGTGTTCGCGCCGCTCAGGTCGAGCGTGCTGGAGGCGCGCATTCCCGCCAACTACCGCGATCCCGGCGGCGACTGGTTCGGCTTCTCGGCGCGGGCCCGCGTGATCGCCTACAACAAGGACGCGGTCAAGCCCGGCGACATCCGGGACTATGAAGACCTGGCCGATCCCAGATGGAAAGGCAAGCTGTGCATCCGCTCCAGCGGCCACGTCTACAACCTGTCGCTGATGTCCAGCCTGATCGCCCATGACGGCGAGGCCAGGACGGAGCAGTGGGCGCGCGGCGTGGTGGCCAACCTGGCGCGCGCGCCCAAGGGCGGCGACACCGACCAGCTCAAGGCGGTGGCCGCCGGCGAGTGCGATCTCGCGGTCGCCAACACCTACTACATCGCCCGCATCCTGAAATCGGCCAGGCCCGAGGACAAGGCCGTGGCCGACAAGCTCGGCGTGCTGTGGCCCAACCAGGCCAGCCAGGGCGTGCACATGAACATCTCCGGCGGCGGCATGCTCAAGCACGCGCCCAACAAGGAGTCCGCGCGCGCCTTCCTCGAATACCTGGCGAGCGACGAGGCGCAGCGCTATTTTGCCGACGGCAACAATGAATGGCCGGTGGTGCCCGGCGTGAAGGTCAGCAACCCGGCGCTCGAGGCGCTGGGCAGCTTCAAGGCGGACAAGATCAATGTCGCGGAACTGGGCAAGCACCAGCCGCAGGCGCAGAAGCTGGCGGACAAGGCCGGCTACAAATAAGCCAGGCGCCGCGCCGCCGGACGGGCATGGCGG
>NZ_AQPL01000030.1:0-86800 GCF_000395345.1 Cupriavidus sp. WS
GGCGCGCCGCCATGTTCACGGCGCGGCCTTCGGCTTCGGCCGCGGCACGGCGGCCGCCTCCTTGTTTTCCTCCCCGTTTTCCACGCGCCGGAAGCGCAGCTTCGCGCCGCGCTCCTTGTGCCGCTCGAAGGCCAGCTTCAGCTGCTCGCGCCGCCGCACGCGCGTGTGGCCCACGGTGCCGTCCGCGTAAGGCAGCTTGGCGATCACCGTGCCCGCGGTCTGGCGCGCCAGCAGCACGTCCAGCGCCTGCCGCGCGCGCACCTGGGCGTGCAGCAGCGCGTCGCCCGGGTTGGCGCGGGAGCGCTCCAGGTCGTAGGGCAGCATGACCGGGCCGGCCAGCTGGCGCAGCGCCGCGCGGATGTGCGGGCTGTCCAGCCCGGACTCGTGCAGGATCCAGGCGGCGTCATGGCGCAGCCACGGATCGGGGTCGCCGAGCTTGCGCAGCAGCGCGAGCGTGATGTCGGCCTGCCGGTAGCCGTGCGCGCGCCTCACCGCGTTGAGCGCGATGCGCCTGACATGGGCGTTCTCGTGGTCGAACAGGTCCGCCACGAGGCGCTCGACCATGCCCGGTTTGTCGAGTTGTTCCGCCAACTGGCCCGCCAGGGCGATCTCATCGACCGGGCTGATCCGCTCCTGGCGGGGCAGGCGGCCCAGCTTGAACACGAGCATGCGGTAACGAAGCTGCATAACACTCCCTGAAGACGCTGCGAACAAGTACGGGGCAAGTGCGGCGATATCGCCGCAATGCAGCGCGAAGCCGGCCAGCGGCGGGGGCGGACCGGTTGGCGCGCGCGGCAACGCGCACGCGCCGGGGCGCAGCTTCGGACCAGCGATATATCGGCAGCCCGTCGGAGAACTTTAGGAAAAGAAGCGCGGCGGCCGCCCGGGCCTATTGCCGCGCGTCGCGGCGGATCGAGCGCGACAGCAGGATCACCGGCAGCAGGCCCACCGCCACGATCACCAGCGATGCCGTGGCGGCCTCGGCCAGGCGCTCGTCGGCGGCCAGGTTGTAGGCCTGCACGGCGAGCGTGTCGAAATTGAACGGGCGCATCACGAACGTCGCCGGCAGCTCCTTCATGACGTCGACGAAGACGATCAGCGCCGCGGTGAGCAGGCTGCCGCGCAGCATCGGCAGGTGCACGCGGCGCAGCGTGGCGCCCGGGCCGTGGCCGAGGCTGCGCGACGCCGCGTCCATGTCCGGCGTGATCTTCGCGAGGCCGGCGTTGACGGTCTGCAGGGCCACGCCGAGAAAGCGCACCAGGTAGGCGTAGACCAGCGCGGCGATGCCGCCGGTCAGCAGGAGCCCGGCCGGCCATCCCAGGTGCTGCTGCAGCCAGGACGACAAGGCGTTGTCGAGCCGCGCCACCGGCACCAGCACGCCCACCGCGATTACCGAGCCGGGCAGCGCGTAGCCCATGCCGCAGACCCGCGTCAGCGCGCGCAGCAGCCAGCCCCGGCCGGCCCCGATGCCGCGTCCCGCATAGCCGATCAGCAGCGCGGCCAGCACCGCCGCCAGCGCGGTGACGCTGGCCAGCAGGAAACTGTTGCGCACCAGCCCGACGAAGCGCGGGCCGAACTGCGCGTCGCCCTCGGCCAGCGCCATCCTGCACAGCATCAGCGCGGGAACGGCGAAGCCCAGCAGCACGGGCAGCAGGCATGCCAGCAGCGCCAGCGCGGCCCGCCAGCCATGCAGGCGATAGGCCGGCGCGCGGCGCTGGCCGCCGTGCACGCGCGCGCGCCCGCGGCTGACGCGCTCGGCCAGCAGGATGCCGAGCACGAATGCCAGCATGCAGGCGGACAGCTGGGCCGCGGCGTTCTTGTCGCCGAGCGAGAACCACGCGCGGTAGATGCCGGTGGAAAACGTCGGGATGCCGAAATAGGCCACGGTGCCGAAGTCGGCCAGTGTCTCCATCAGCGCCAGCGCCGTGCCGGCGACGATGCCGGGGCGCGCCAGCGGCAGCATGACGCGCCACACGCTGCCCCAGGTGCCGTAGCCGAGCAGGCGCGCCGCCTCCAGCGTGTTCAGGGTCTGCTGCAGGAAGGCCGCGCGCGCGGTCAGGTAGACATAGGGATAGAGCACCAGCGTGAACAGCACGATGGCGCCGCCCAGCGAGCGGATGTCCGGGAACCAGTATTCGCGCGCGCGCCAGCCGGTCAGCGCCCGCAGCCAGCCCTGCACCGGGCCGGCGAACTGCAGCGCGTCGGTGTACGCGTAGGCGATGACGTAGGCCGGCATGGCCAGCGGCAGCACCAGCGCCCACTCCAGCCAGCCCCGCCCGGCAAAGCGGTAGGTGCTGACCAGCCAGGCGGTGGGCACGCCCAGCAGCAGCACGCCGGCGCAGACCCCGGCCAGCAGCCACAGGGTGTTGCCGACGTATTCGGCCAGCACCGTGTCGGCGAGGTGCCGCCAGGTGTCGCCGCCGGGCGCGAGCAGGCTGCCGGCCACCTGCGCGACCGGCAGCGCGATCAGCAGCGCGGCCAGGCCCGCGACGAGGGCGAGCGGCTGCGGGCGGCTGGCATGGCGAAGGCGGGGCAGGCTCATTCGGCGGCGGGATGGCGTCGGTTGCGGTCGGTCGGCGGGCGAGGCCCGGCGGGCCGGTGCCGGCTGGCGGCACCGTTGGGCAGGCTCCGCATTCTAGCAATGGCGGCGGGCCGGCCGGGACGCGCGCCGCCCGTCCCGCCATCGACGCCGATCCCTGCGCCGATTCTTGCCCGGATCCTCGCCCCCGATTTCCTCCCCCGGTTTCCGCCCCGATCCCCGCCGCATGCGCGCGCCCGCCCCATATAATGCCTGGCATGCGAGGCCACCCTCATTCCTCCTCCGCGCCCGCGCGCGCCGATGCCGACACCGTGATCGAGGTCGACCGCATCCGTCACGGCTTCGGCAGCCACGCCGTCGTCAACGGCATGTCGTTCACCCTGGCGCGCGGCAGCATCGCCTGCCTGCTCGGCCCCAGCGGCTGCGGCAAGACCACCGTGCTGCGCGCCATCGCCGGCTTCGAGCCGCTGCGCGAAGGCCGCATCCTGCTGCAGGGGGAGGTCGTGTCGTCGCCGGGCTTCGCGGTGCCGCCCGAGCGGCGGCGGGTGGGCATGGTGTTCCAGGACTACGCGCTGTTCCCGCACCTGAGCGTGGCCGACAACGTGGGTTTCGGGCTGCGCGCCGCGCGCCGCGGCGAACGCGCCGCGCGCGTGGCGGAGATGCTCGCGCTGGTCGGCCTGGCCGGCGCCGGCGGCAAGTTCCCGCATGAATTGTCGGGCGGCCAGCAGCAGCGCGTGGCGCTGGCGCGCGCGCTGGCGCCGCGTCCCGGCCTGCTGCTGCTCGACGAGCCGTTCTCCAACCTGGACATCGACCTGCGCGAACGCCTGAGCCTGGACGTGCGCGACATCCTCAAGGCCCAGGGCACCACCGCCATCCTGGTCACGCACGATCAGTACGAAGCGTTTGCCGTGGCCGACGAGATCGGCGTGATGCATGCCGGCGCCATCGAGCAGTGGGACAACGCGCACAATCTCTATCACCGCCCCGCCACGCGCGTCGTCGCGGATTTCATCGGGCAGGGCGTGCTGATGCCGGGGCGCCTCGACGGCCCGCATGCCGTCACGCTGGAGCTCGGCACGCTGCGCAGCCGCGAGCCGCTGCGCGTGCCGCCCGCCACGGCGGAGGTCGACGTGCTGATCCGGCCCGACGACATCGTCCACGACGACGCCAGCCCGCTGCGCGCGGAGGTCCTGCACAAGGCGTTCCGGGGCGCCGAGATCCTCTACACCCTGCGCCTGGCCGGCGGCGGGCAGGTGCTGGCGCTGGTGCCCTCGCACCACGACCACGCGCTCGGCGAGCGGATCGGCATCCGCGTGGAGGTCGACGACGTGGTGGCGTTCCCGCGCGGCCAGGCCCGCGGCCACCTCGCGGCCTGATTGCCGGTTGCCTGCCCCGAAGTTTTCATTTCCCCACCCACGACCCCCAGGACCTTTTATCATGCCCGCTTCCCCGAAGTCCGCGTTCCACCCGTTGCGCCGCCGGCTGCTGCGCGCCGGCGCGCTGCTCGCGCTGATTGCCAGCGGCGCCGGCCAGGGCTGGGCGCAGCCGGCCACGGCCACGACCTGGCGCATGGCCACGGAATACCCGGCCAGCGCCATGCCCGGCGAAGGGCTGGCCACGTTCGCCGAGGAGGTCGGGGCGCGCACCGCGGGCGCGCTGGCGGTCAGGCCGAGCTACGACGCCAGCGCCGGCATCCGCTCCGCGCAGATGCCGGCCGCGGTCCGGGAAGGCAAGCTGGAGGGCGGCGATGCCTTCGGCGGCGCGCTGGGCGCGGTGGACCCGCTGTTCCTGCTGTCGTCGCTGCCGTTCGTCGCCACCTCGGTGGACGGCGCGCGGCGCCTGGCCGAGCTGGCGCGCGCCGACTACGCGCGCGCGTTCGCGGCGCAGGGCCAGCACCTGCTCTATCTCACGCCGTGGCCGCCCACCGGGCTGTGGTCGCGCGACCCGGTCGCCACGCTGGCCGGGCTGCGCGCGCTGTCGGTGCGCACCTACGACGAGACCTCCACCGAGGTCATGAAGGCCGCCGGCGCGCAGGCCACCAACCTGTCGTTCGCCGACGCCATGCCGCGCCTCAAGGACGGTTCGGTCAACGCGGTGCTGTCCTCGGGCGACGGCGGCGCGGGCCGCAAGCTGTGGGACTACCTGCCCAACTTCACGGCGATCGGCTACGCCATGCCGCTGTCGTTCACCACCGTCAACGCCGCGGCCTACGCCGCGCTGCCGCCGGCCACGCGCGCGGCCGTGGACGCCGCCGCGCAGGCCACCGAGCAGAAGCAGTGGGCGCGCCTGGACACCCGGCTGGAAGAGAACACCGCGCGCATGCGCGCCAACGGCGTGGCCATCCAGGCGAGCCCCGCGCCCGCCGTGCAGCAGGCCTTGCGCGAGGCCGGCGCCGGCGCGGTGAGCGCCTGGCGCGCGCGCGTCGGCGGCGAGCGCGCCGGCGTGCTGGATGCGTTCACGCGCAACGAGCAGGCCGCGAAGTAGAGAACGGGGAGGGCGGCGCGAAGGCGCGGGCAGGCCCGCCGCGCGGCGCGAACGCCGGGCCGCCCGCCGCGATGGTCTACACTGTCAGGTTCCAGGGCGCAGCGGCCTGCCCGTGCGCCCGCCCTGACCAAGAGGCCTGATTACCGTGGCGGATTCGCTGTTCTCCGAAGCTCCCGACCGTTCCCAACAACCGCTGGCCGAGCGCCTGCGCCCGCGCAACATCGACGAAGTCATCGGCCAGCAGCACCTGCTCGGCCCGGGCAAGCCGCTGCGCGTGGCCTTCGCCTCCGGCGAGCCGCATTCGATGATCCTGTGGGGCCCGCCCGGCGTGGGCAAGACCACGCTGGCGCGCCTCATGGCCACCGCCTTCGACGCCGAGTTCATCGCGCTCTCGGCGGTGCTGTCCGGCGTCAAGGACATCCGCGAGGCGGTCGAGCGCGCCGAGCAGTACCGCGCCCACGGCCGCCGCACGCTGGTGTTCGTCGACGAAGTGCACCGCTTCAACAAGAGCCAGCAGGACGCCTTCCTGCCGCACGTCGAAAGCGGCCTGTTCACCTTCATCGGCGCCACCACCGAGAACCCCTCGTTCGAGGTCAACGGCGCGCTGTTGTCGCGCGCGGCCGTGTACGTGCTCAAGAGCCTGGACGATGCCGAGCTCACGCAGCTCGCGCGGCGCGCCAGCGAGGAGCTCGGCGGCCTGCAGTGGGAGGACGAGGCGCTGGCGCTGGTGGTCGCGTCCGCCGACGGCGACGGCCGCAAGCTGCTCAACAACATCGAGATCGTGGCGCGCGCCGCGCGCAACGCCGGCGCCGCCAGCGTGGACACGGCGCTGCTGGGCAGCGCGCTGTCCGAGAACCTGCGCCGCTTCGACAAGGGCGGCGACGCCTTCTACGACCAGATCAGCGCGCTGCACAAGTCGGTGCGCGGCTCCGACCCCGACGCCACGCTCTACTGGTTCTGCCGCATGCTCGACGGCGGCGCCGACCCGCGCTACCTGGCGCGCCGCATCGTGCGCATGGCCTGGGAAGACGTCGGCCTGGCCGACCCGCGCGCGGCCCGCATCACGCTCGACGCGGCCGAGACCTACGAGCGCCTGGGCTCGCCCGAAGGCGAGCTGGCGCTGGCGCAGGCGCTGGTCTACCTGGCCGTGGCGCCCAAGTCCAACGCCGGCTACAACGCCTACAACGCGGCGCGCGCGTTCGTCGCCAAGGACAAGTCGCGCGGCGTGCCGGTGCACCTGCGCAACGCGCCCACCAAGCTGATGAAGGAACTCGGCTACGGCCACGCCTACCGCTACGCGCACGACGAGCCGGAAGCCTACGCGGCCGGCGAGCACTATTTCCCCGACGACCTCAAGCGCCAGGGCTGGTACCAGCCCACGCCGCGCGGGCTCGAAGGCAAGATCGGCGACAAGCTGCGCCACCTGCGCGAGCTCGACGCGCAGTGGCTGCGCCAGCAGGGCAAAGGCAAGGGCAAGGACGAGGGCGGCGAGCCCTAGCCGGCACACCCCGGCGCCGGGGCCGCCCGTCCCGCGGAACAGCGGCCGCCGCGGCCGTCTGTTCCGCGCCTGGCCGAACGGCGGGCGGCGGGGCCAGTGCAGTAAAATGGCGGGTCCGCCGGCATGTCGCCGGCCCAGCACCCTCCACACACGCAACATGCTAGACATCCAGTTGTTCCGCAAAGACATCGACGCCGTGGCGCAGCGCCTTGCCGCGCGCGGCTTCCAGCTCGACGTAGCGGCCTTCCAGGCACTCGAAGCCGAGCGCAAGCAACTGCAGACCCAGACCGAGGAACTGCAGGCGCGCCGCAACAGCCTGTCCAAGCAGATCGGCATGCTCAAGGGCAAGGGCGAGGACGCCTCGGCCGTGATGGCGGAAGTGGGCGGCATCGGCGATGCGCTCAAGGCCTCGGCCGCACGCCTGGACGAGATCCAGGCCCAGCTCGCGGAGACCATGCTGGCCATTCCCAACCTGCCGCACGACAGCGTGCCGGTGGGCCGCGACGAAACCGAGAACGTGGAAGTGCGTCGCGTCGGCACGCCGCGCAGCTTCGACTTCGAAGTGAAGGACCACGTGGACGTGGGCGCGCGGCTGGGGCTGGACTTCGACACCGCCACCAAGGTCACCGGCTCGCGCTTCGCCATGCTGCGCGGCGGCATCGCGCGCATGCACCGCGCGCTGGTGCAGCTGATGCTCGATACCCACACGCTCGAGCACGGCTACACCGAGATGTACGTGCCCTACATCGTCAACGCGGCGTCGATGCGCGGCACCGGCCAGTTGCCCAAGTTCGAGGAAGACCTGTTCAAGGTGCCGCGCAAGGTCGGCGGCGAGAACAACGAAGGCGGCGAGCGCACCGAGAACTTCTACCTGATCCCCACCGCCGAGGTGCCGCTGACCAACATCGTGCGCGACGCCATCGTGGCCGGCGACAAGCTGCCGCTGCGCTTCGTCGCCCACACGCCGTGCTTCCGCTCCGAAGCCGGCTCGTATGGCCGCGACACGCGCGGCATGATCCGCCAGCACCAGTTCGACAAGGTCGAGCTCGTGCAGGTGGTGCCGCCCGAGCAGTCGTTCGACGCGCTCGAGCAGCTCACCGGCCATGCCGAGGCGATCCTCAAGAAGCTCGACCTGCCGTTCCGCACCATCGTGCTGTGCACCGGCGACATGGGCTTCGGCAGCACCAAGACCTACGACCTCGAAGTGTGGATCCCCGCGCAGAACACCTACCGCGAGATCAGCTCGTGCTCGAACATGGGCGACTTCCAGGCGCGCCGCATGCAGGCCCGCTTCCGCACGGCGCAGGGCAAGCCCGAGCTCGTGCACACGCTCAACGGCTCCGGCCTGGCCGTGGGCCGCACGCTGGTGGCGATCCTGGAGAACTACCAGAACGCCGACGGCTCGCTGACGGTGCCTGCCGCGCTGCAGCCGTACCTCGGCGGCCTCGCGCGCCTCGAACCCGAGGCATAAATTTTCTCGCGTAAGGGACTTGCGGTCGCGGTGGACTTCACTCTATAATCTTGTTCTTCGCGACACGCGACCAAGTTACCGGAGAGGTGGCAGAGTGGTCGAATGTACCTGACTCGAAATCAGGCGTACCGGCGACGGTACCGTGGGTTCGAATCCCACCCTCTCCGCCAGATATTCAATAAAATCAAGAACTTACGACATATTCTTGGTTTTGACCCACATAGAAGCCCACAACAAAAAATCGTTGTGGGCTTTTTTTCTTGCCGCTGGCCCGTTGTCTATGTGTCAGCGCGCCTACTGGATGGCAACCTTACTTCGCGGTCTGCCGCAAGTATTCGGCTTCGACCTCTCGCACCAATTCGGCGGCAGAGACTCCCAGCGCAAGCCCCAAGCCAATGAGCGTCGTAATCGTCGGTTGCCGTATGCCGCGCTCGATTCGAGATACGAACGTTCTATCAACCCCCGCCCGAAACGCGAGTTCTTCTTGCGATACGTTCAACTCTGCACGATAGCGACGAAGAACGTCGCCGAAGATCGGCCCAACATTTTGTATTTCGGAATTCGCCATGCGGCGAATGTCGCCTTCGTGTAGCCTATAGGCACGTACCCGCCAACGGAACTCACTGAAAAGGGGCACGAATGAACAACATTGCTACGCTAGTAATGTCTGCGGCATTGCTGGCCGTAGGTACGGCCAATGTTGCATGGGCGGACGCAACCGATGATGCGAACGCCCGCGAATTGGCGAAGGCATTGCAAGAACACATGGTTTCGACGTATTCGTGCCAGAAATTTTTGGGCGGCTTGGCGCACTACCGCGCGGCAAAGACACTTGCCGTCGAAACGTACTCGCGGGTGACGGGAAATCGTAATCAAGCGGTTCTGACAATCGACGGCATCGAACAAAAGATCAAAGCTTCCAAATTCGACAAGCAGATGGAAGCCCAATTCAAGGAAATGAAGCTATCCGAAATCGACAGCATGGGAACATGCCAAGACTTAATTGCCGAAAGCTTGGATAAGGTCGAAGTCCTGCAAGCGAAGCTTCACTTGCTGTAAAACGACCCGAAACAAGGCCGGGCGGAAGTTCTACGATGGCACTTTCGTAGCTCGCTACACTGACAGCTACGACAGTTTCGAAGGGTACGACGATGCTTGAATGGTTGCAGCGCCTTCCCGAAGCAAACGCCCCTGCATGGTGGGGCGCGATACTCTCTACGATCCTTGCTGCGCTCAAAGGTTGGGAGATTTGGCGCGACCGCTTCCGTGTGGAAATCGGCGGCAGCTTCACAAGCGCCCCCGACATTGGGAACGAAGTACGTATTCGGAACCTTTCCTCCAAACCGTTGATTTTGGTGCATTGGGAAGTGTTCTACGGTTCGGGCGTCTGGCCTTTTCGCAAAGAAACGTCCATCTGCGACAGGGATTACGACGCCGGTGATTCCACCATTGCGCCTGTTTCGACGCACACGTTAACCTTCGTGGATGAATCGTACTTTTCGACTAGCTACGACAGGTTAAAGGGTCGTTCCGTTTACATTCGACTGCATATCGCCGGGCGGGGAACTATCCGCCGCAAGTTGTACCCCTTCTAGCGAAAAAAGCCCGGCACGAAGGCCGGGCAAAAGTCCCAATGGCACTTGGGTTCGTTAAATCTGAACGCGGGTCGAAGCCTTCGCGGCAAGAGTCGGGTTGTAGAAGCTGTTGCGAACGCTACCGATAGCCTTGTCGAACTTCGGTGCAAGTTCACGAAGCGCGACGCTATCAGTCATGCGCCGGTAGGCTTCCGGGGCGAACTTTTCGGCGGCTTCGTACCGCAGCTTCGAATGCGTGTCGGCGTTGATGCCCACAAGGAAGCCGGGCGAATGGAAGATGACCGCCGCAACGTCCTTCGACGCCAGCATGGCCGCGCGCACATTGGCCGGGCCGTCCGGCAGCTTCGCCTGTTCGCGGATATACGCCCGGATTTCGCTTTCAAGGCTGGCATGGCTGGCGCGCGGGGTGAATTCGCGTTCGGCCTGCGCTGCGCCGTCGCTGAACAGGACTTCGGCCCGGCTTTCAATCGCGGCTTTGGCCTTCTGCAAAGCTTCGACCGTGCGCGCGGCCACTACGCCCGCCGCTTCGTGCCGCTGAACTTCGTTGCGCGTCGCATCGTTCAGAAGCGCGGCGATGGTTGCGACGCCATCGCGCAAGGCAATGTGGGCATTGGCAATGTCCGGGCCGACGCCGCTTTCGAATTTTTCGCTATCGCCTAGAAAAGCTTTCCGGCCCGTTTCGGTGCCTGCCAGCGACAAGAACGACGACGCGGCTTCGGTTTGAACAAGGCTGTTCGGATACGACGGGGCAAGGGTGTTCGGTGCTTGGTTCATGGTGAAATTCCTTCGAAGGTTGCGGCGCTGGATGCGCCGACGCCTGAACAATCGCGGCCATCAGCCCCCTTCTGTCAGGTATTCGCCGGTTTCGCGGTCGAAAGTGCGCCCGTCCGGCAATTCGATAAACCGTTTACCCTTTTCACCCTTGCGCTTTGGTGCAGGCACGTCGCCGCTGTCGCTGTTGCCCACACTATCGGGCGCAACGTTCGCCGGTTCGTCGGTTCGGCTGCGGGCCTTCGCCAGCAAGTCGCGTTGCTGCTGTTCCGCCGCCGCTTCCCATTCCGCCGTCGTGCCGAAGTCGGGCACAAGGGCGAACCGTCCGGCGAAGGTGGACAGCGGGGCGCTGGCGGGGTTTTCGCCCGGTCGCCAATACCCGGACACCCAAACCGGCAAATCGTCGCTTACAGGGCCGTCCCCAAGGTCGGCAGGGTTGTAGCGTAGAACCCGGTTCGGGCTTGGCCCCCTACGGCGCTTTTCCAGCTTACGAAGCCTGTTGCGAAGTCCGATGCGCGCCATGTTTAGCCCCGGCCTTCCAAGGCTTCGATACGCGCTTCGAGTTCGCTATCGGTCAGGATGCGCGACAGGATGGCAAGAATGTTCGCAAGACGCGAAGCGTCTTCGACCTTGATTCCGCCGCTACGCGCTTCGCGGTACAGCTTGGCAAGTTCGCGGCTTACGTCCGTCGCGCTTGCCAGCTTGGCGCGTGCGTACACTTTCTTTCCGGCAGGGGGCGGGGGTTCCACGTTATCTTCAATGTTTACGCGGGTTTGCCAGCCGTCGCCGTGCAAATTTGTTGCGGTTTTCATGTGGGTATGCCTCAAAAGCGATTGGCCTGCATCCGCTGCATGGATGCGTCGATTTGCTGATTGACCGCCCGTTGCCGTTCGCGCTGCTGGTATTCGATACGCATTTCGTCAATGTCCAACTTGTTCACGACAAGCGCGGTCAACGTGCGCAACAGTTCGGCGTCAATCGTTCGTGCATCGCTTCCGCTTACGCGCTGCGTTAGCTTCATCGCTTCCATTGCGATCAATTCAGCGACGCAACTTTGTTCTTTGATAAGTGCGTGTACGTCTTCGAAGTGTTGGTACATAGCCATTTCGTTTTCCTCATTCCTACAAAGTAAAAATTGGCCATCGCATCGCCGGGGACATGCGACATACCCTAAAGGGTATGTGTCGCTGTCGTCCCCAAAGGCAGGCTTGCGACACGCGACACGTCGCCGGGTTGTCGCTGTCGTGTCGCCTTGTCGCGTTCGGCTTGCATGACTTCGGCGATGCACTTTTCTTCGATTGCGGCGGTATCGCCCGACAGCCGGTAAATGTTGTTTTCAACCTCGATACGGCCAAGTTCGATCAAGTCTTTGCGGGCACGTTCGAAAGCCTTTTTCTTCGCCGTGTCCGAATCTGCGGGACTCATGCGATAGAAGACCGGACGCCATCGGGCCAAATGCAGGCCGTTGAATTTGCCTTCGTCATCAAGTCCGCCGTAGACCCCTGCGGCTTCGCGGAAGGATTCAAGGGCCATCTTCTGATTTGCGGTAAGCGGCTTTTCGCCCTTTGTGGGCACAACGCTATCGGGCGTCACAACGCACGAAGTAATTACGTCGCCGTCTTCGTCCATACCGACTTCAACGATGTTCAGGCGGAAGAAATGCGCTTCACCATCGCGCCCGTCCTTGGCCTTATCGACCTTCCAGCTTCGGGCGTCGCCCATGCGTTCGACAAGAACGGCGGCGTCAAGCGCGGCGAACAAGCTTGAGTGGCCCCGAAGCCCTTTCGCCCCGTCCTTGCCAGTGTGGGCAACGAGAACGACAAGCCCGCCGATCAAGCGTTGAAGTGTCTTCGCCCCTTCGATGACGCCGCCCATGTCCTTGCTGCTGTTTTCGTCAATGTTCGGCGCAGCGCGGTTCAGCGTGTCGATAAACACGACGCAACCGGGCGGGCACATTGCGGCGAGTTCGGCCACGTCCTGCGGGTCGTTTAGGCGGAAGGGTTGCAGCAAAAACCGCATGTCTGCGGGCATGGCGCGACCTTTGTAGCGTTGCCATGCGATGACGCGGGCACGTATGCCGCCTTCGCCTTCAAGGACGACGTACAGCACGGCGACGGGCTTCGCTGCGTATCCGAAGAACGGCGAACCTTCGGCGATGGCTGCGGCGAGTTCTAAGCCCACAAAAGACTTGCCGGACGCCGACGCGCCATAGATGGCCGCGATGCCTGTAACGGGCAAAACGTACTTGACGCGCCAGTTCGGCGACGGCGTAGCTTCGACGATGGCCGCTGAAATTGGGTTAAAGCGGGCTTTCTTGGCAAGGGCGGCAATCTGCCTGTCGATAACTTCCGTCATCGCGTCGGGGTCGGCCTTAACCTTTGCCCACAATCCCTTCGCTTTGTACCGCCCGTAAGGCGTCGCCCATTCGAAGAAGATTTCTTCAAACTTCGGGCCGTGCGTCTTCAAGGCGGCGGCAACCATTCGCACGTCGTCTTCTTTCTTCGACGCAAGATGCGACAGAATTTCGCGCATCATTACCTGTTCATCATCAGGCGACGGGGCGAACCCGAAGTTCGGCGCTGGCTTGTGGGCTTCTGGTGCCATTGGTCGTTTTTCAGTTCTTTTGTGGGCTGGTATGTGGGACAAATTCATTGCCCATTCCGACAGCCCTTATAAATTCGTGAATTTGGGGGGAAACCTTCTCCGCTTCTACGCATTCGCCGTGCGCTGCTGTTCAAGCTGCGTCACAAGTTCGCGTATTTCGGCTTCGGACTTCCCGGCAATCCGGGCGGTATTGATGGCGGCGACTTCGTGCGCGGGCCATGCGGCGCAACGTTCGCCCAACTTGACCGGGGGCGTCATAAGCCGCTGTTTGATGCGAAGGTAAAGCGTGCTGCGGGTCAAGCCCGTAGCAGACATGACGGCAGGAAGCCGTAGAAGTGAAGAAGTCATATTGCACCCCGTTAGATTCCAATGAACGACGGGGCTATGGTCGCGGCGGGGGCTGTTCAAAAACAAAGCGGGGTATTTGAACCCCGCCCGCCGTCGCATGACTTCCGATGACTTATCGCGGTCGGACTACGCTTTTAAGTTCGTTCGATTCCAGTATTTCGCGTGTCTTTTCGCTGGCGTCGGCAAGTTCGGCCTTCGCTTCTTTGATGCGGCTGCGGGCGGTTCCTTCGCTTACGTCGTAAGCCGCCGCAAGATTGGCCTTCAACTTGGTTTCGGACACGGCATCGCCAAAGGCCGCGACGGTCAACGCTACGTCGCCCTTCGGAACATCTTTGCGCGGTGCGCCGCCGTCCGGGCTTCGCTTCATGTAAAGACCGTGCGCAAGCTGATTAATGCGTTCATCTTCGATACGCTTACCGTTCTTCGGCAGCTTCGTTCTGACAGCTTGCCGGAAGGCGTCGGCCAAGTAGTCGGCCAGCGCGTCGGGCATCGGTTCGCGGCTTTTCAGATAGTCGGCGGCAATCGCCAATAGTTCGATTGCGAAACCGGGATTCGAATCGACGGTTCGCAGCAGTTCGGCAATCTTCGTTGCGTGGTTCGTCATCATGCGGCCCCTTGCTTCGACATGGCAATGACGTTGCTTGCGCCGGGCTTGGCGCAGTAGCCCGCCCAATCCTGCATCATTGCGCGGCGGGCTTGGCGCATGTCGGAACGGCTGTATGCCTGTTCGACGGCGCTTCCGACCGTGTGGGCAAGCGCGATTTCTGCGGCTTCCCGCGTGTGGCCGTGCTTGTAGCCTTCGTCGTTGTACCAATCGCGGAACGCCGACCGGAAGCCGTGAACGACGGCAACGCGGCCCGATTTCGGGTCAATCCAGCCGGGCCGGTCGGCCTTCGTTTCGGCTTCGTGCATATCTCGAACAGTCTTCGTAAGCGCCATATCCGACAGTTCGCCACCACGCGGGGCCGGGAATAATAGATCGGTGCCCACAATACGCGGCAAGGCTTCAAGTAGTTTTACGGCTTCGGCGGACAGGGTAACGACGTGTTCCCGCTTGGCCTTCATGCGATTGGCCGGAACCGTCCATGTCTTCGCTTCGAAGTCGATTTCGTCCCGCTTCGCGCCGCGCACTTCGCCCGACCGTGCGGCGGTCAAGATGGCGAATTCAAGGGCGCGGGCCGATATGCCTTCGCGTTGGCGAAGTGCGGCCATGAATGCGCCCATTTGCTTGTGTGGCAACGCCGGTTGTTTTTCCTTGGCGTCCTTCTTCTGTTTGCCTAGCGAATGCTGAACGAAGGTCAACGACGCGGGGTTGTCGCCCTTGTAGGCATCTTCGTTGCGTGCATAGGTGAACACGGCTTCGATGCGCCCGCGAAGGCGCGACGCCGTTTCGCGCTTCGTTTGCCAAATGGGTTCAAGCGCCTTCGCTACGTCATGCCGCGTAAGTTCGTCGATTTTTCGACCGTCATTCAAGAAGGGATAGGCGTAGGTTTCAAGCGTCGATTGCCATTGCGCGATGGCCCTAGCGTTGCGCAGTTCGTCGGCTTTCTGCCCGATGACGACTTCGGCGCATTCTTGGAAGGTCTTTCGGCGATCGTGTTCGGCCTTGGCTTCCAGCTTCGCGCGCCGTTCGGCTTCTTTCGCTTCTAGCGGGTCAACGCCCGCCCTAACGTCCTTGCGCAGTTCGCGGGCCTTTTCGCGGGCTTCGGCCAAGGACACTTCGGGGTAACTGCCTAGCCCTATGTCTCGGCGATGCACTACGGGCTTGCCGTCGTCGTTCAGGCGGGTTCCGACCGCAACGCGCAAGACCCATGCGCGGGAACCCCCGGCAATGCGAAGGTGCAGGCCATCGACGCCGCCTACGGCATACCGCCCTTCGGCCTTCAACTTCGCTACCGCCAGTGCGGATAATTCCTTGGCCTTCTTGGGCATGGCATTTCCCCTTGTCCATCATACTGTCCCACAAAGAATAGCGGATTTCAATGGATGCAGCAAGATGCCATTAGACGATTATTTTCAGTAACTTTATGTTCTATAAGGTATTTTTAGAATTTTATGGCACGTTATCGGACAAATATTCAGGGGACACCCTCTCCGCCAGAAATACAGAAAAACCCCCGTAGATCATTGATTCTACGGGGGTTTTTGTTTTTTCGACTCACAGTGCGACTATCAAACTGATGAGTGTCATGCTGGCCGATAATTGGGCAGTTTGAGCTCCTCCACTCGAACCCGCAGCGCTGTGGTGAGTGGGACTAGGGAGAGCTGCCTAGAGGGCTGGGGATGGTCTAGGGGAGGGGTATGGCCGAGCTCGGCCACAAGCGGCCGTTTTGAAATAGGGCCCACATTGCGTGCAATCCACCGTAGAGGTGCCTCTCCGGTGCTTCGGCTGCGATCGCACGGCCGTGATGCGATAAACGCGAAGACCGGTACGGCTCCAGGGGCGGTTCAGTGGAATTCAGTTACCGGAAAGCGGCCAGTCTGATCGGTGGTAGTTGCAGTCCCGACGACCGGACGCTCGCCTTTGCTCGAGGCGCGACCTGTCCGACTATACCGAATTGAACGTGATGGTCCGATGCATGCCGAGAGGAGAATTCTTGTCGAGCAATTCGGGGCGGCGCTTACTTACAAATGCTCAAGAAACAGCTTCACATGCCGTTGGAATAGGTTCCGTCGGCAACCAAGAAGAAGGCAATGAAAAGCTCTGATCAAACTGTCCCGTTTCGCCCGGGTTCCTGGCTGATATCAGCCACGGCCTCCTTGTGCTTCTTCCTCAATGCCTGTGGCGGCGGAGATTCGCCGGCCGTTGCCACTGCCGCACCCATTTCGGCGCCAATCTCTGCCCCCAACACGTACACCATCGGTGGGACCGTTAGCGGCCTGAGCGGCTCGGGTCTGGTACTGCAGGACAATGCCGGGGATGATCTGGCGATGGCGACCAATGGCGGCTTCACCTTTGCCACTGCCTTGAGCAGCGGGGCAGGCTATGCCGTCACCATCAAGACCCAGCCAACCTCGCCGAAACAGACTTGCAGCGTGACAGCTGGGAATGGGACGGCAACGGCCAATGTGACCAATGTCACCGTCAATTGCGTGCTGGTGCCAATGCTCACCTATGTGACAAACTGGGTGGACTCCAACGTCTCGGTCTATACCGGCAATCCCACCACCGGCGCACTGACGCAGATCTCCGGATCTCCATTTGCTATCGGTGCGCATCCACAGGCCGTCGCTGTCGCTCCCAACGGGAAGTTCGCCTATATTGCGGCCAATAACATTTACGCCTACACAATCGACGCCACCACCGGTGGACTGAGCCTCGTCGCGGGATCGCCCGTTGCGGCAGGATTAAATCCGATCTCGGTCACGGTCGACCCTAGCGGAAAATTTGCTTATGCGGCGAACAATTCCAGCGCTTCCGTTTCAGCCTACACCATCAACACGGCCACCGGTGCCCTGACTCAGGTCGCAGGCTCGCCTTTTGCAGCAGGCGCCAGTCCGCGTAGCGTGACGGTCGATCCCAGCGGGAAGTTCGCCTATGTGACGAACGGCGCCTCCAATACGATCTCGGGCTACACCATCAATGCGACCACCGGTGTCTTGACCCCTATTGCCGGATCGCCATTCTCGACGCCCCTGCCGACGACAATTGCAATCGACCCCAGTGGGAAGTTTGCCTATGTGACAAGTTCAAATAACGGTACGGTCTCGGCTTTCAGCGTCGATGCAACTACCGGTGCATTGACAGCTGTCGTCGGCTCTCCTTACACGGCGGGGTCCAATCCATACGCCGTGACGATCGACCGAAGCGGAAAGTTCGCCTATGTGACGAATGACGGTGACAGCACCATCTCTGCCTACACGATCAACACCACCACTGGTGCGTTGGCGCCGATGACCGGATCTCCATTTGCGACGGGGTCAGCCCCTGAGTTCATCGCGGTCGACCCCGCCGGAAAGTTTGCCTATGTGGCGAGTCGAGGCAGCGCCAACGTCTACGCCTACAGTGTCGATGCGACCACGGGTGCATTGACGTCCATCGCAGGATCGCCTTTCGCAGCAGGGGCCGGGACGGACGGCATTGCTATCGTCGCACCGTAGCGGGACTGAGGTGCCCCCTCCCCGTGGACTGAGTCCGGGGAGGGGGGCGATCTTGCCGTAGGTCGCCGTCGCACTCGGCATGCGTGTCGCGACGGAAACGCGGCGAGCGCCGTTCAGTGGTAGCCGCCGCCGGCAACGTCTTCCAATCTATGGCAGATCTCCGCCTTGGGTCGTTGCCGCTTCGGCACCCAGACCAGCTCCTGCGCGTGTGCGCAAGCCAGCGTCTCCACAGCGCTCAAGAAAGTTGGGCTAGTAATCCGAACGCATAACCGCACTGCGTCACCCTGAATGGCCGCTTTCGGGATCGTCGATTGTCCGCTCCGGGTCGTCAGTGGCCCTCCTTGGCCAGCGGGAGTCTCCGTCTCAATATCGCAGGCGGACCTCGGCTCTCCAGGCGGCCCGTGGCCGTGGAGATGGTCATAACGGACCTTTCCGCGTTGCTGGTGCACTCGGGGCACCGGTATCTGCTAGAACGGCCCCGCGACCACGGATGTGGGCGGGCGGGGCCGTCAGCCGTTGATATCGTCGATCTGCCGAAGAGTTTCGAGTGCGTTGCCCTGCAGACCGATGGCACGCGCGCGGGACACTTGCCAGTCGCTGGGGTTGATCCGGATGAAGCGGCCGTCGCAGCGCTCGCCGAAGCGCCTGACGGTCGAAATGGCTTGTCCCGCGCCGATCTCAACGATCACAAGCCGGCCATCAATGAACAGTTTCGGGAAGAATGTTAGTCGGGTACGCAAGGGTAAGCACGCAGGAACAAGAAACACACGCTCAAACCGACGCACTGCACCAGCAGGCGTCGGTTTTATTTTTTCCGGGAAGCGGTCGGGCGGCACATTGAAGGCAGGGCCCGCGAGGCCATTTGCTCGCCGTCGAGATTCACGGCGCGATGTCCAAATCTCCCGGCCTTGCTGTCAAAGAACCTGCGATGCATGCGCCAGGAATCAGCACGATGGATTGCGTCGTGGCGCTTCCCAAGCCGCGGGTTCAGCGCATGCGCATCGCGCCGCGCTGCGCCTCCGGCATCGGCGCAGCCACCACGCCGCGATGCGCCTGCCTCACGCGGCAACGCGTTCCGACGCTGCCGGCGGCGTGCCCTTGCCGCGTGCAATCATCCGATCGATCAGCCAGACCCCTGCCAGGGTGACGCCCATCATCGGGAAGATCACGCCAAGCAACCCCAGCCCGATCACCCATGCCCGCATGGCCGGCAGCGCCGACGGATGGGACGGCGCGCCAAGCGTCCGCGCGGGCTTGCGCCGCAACCACATGACACATCCGGTGACGGCCAGCGCCATCAGGCCAATTGATATCGTCGCACAGGCGATCTGATTGGCCAGCCCGAAGTAGCGCCCCATGTGCAGCGACGTTCCGTAGGAGACGGCCTTGGCCACGGCGCCGTAGTCTGCGAACCGGATGTCCTTGACGACGTCGCCGCTATGTTGGTCGATATGCAGTGTGCGTTCACCTTGCGGATCGCTCGGGAAGCAGGAAACCGTGTAGACGGCGCTGGCCGACGCCGGCAATGCTATCTGGCAACCCGCCGACGCGCCACGCGCCTTTGCGATTTCCAGGACGCGGTCGAGCCCGACAGGCGTGTGCCCGGAGGAACCTGTCGGCACCGTCGTGAGCCCGGTGGCCCAGGGCACGTCCGTCAGCGGCAGGCTTTCCACGGTGTGGCTGCGCGAACCGCGCGCAGCAGGCGCGTCATGTGGTGCCTGCTGGCGCTGCTGTGCGACGGGATTGCCGTGCTGGTGCGCAGCCGCGCCCGTATCGGGACGGCCCAGGTTCGCCGCGGTGGTGATGGCCTTGAACTGCCTGCCCCATGATGCCGTCCACGGCAGGCCGGACAGCACGAAGGCCAGCGCGCCGAGCGCAAGCCATGCTCCCAGCAACAGGTGGATCTCCTTCCACCATCCGCGCTTGCTCGTTGCATTGGCCATCCGGAATGCCCCGATGCCGGCGGCACGCAGGCGCGGCCACCACATGGCCACGCCGGTGGCGATCATCACCAGCGTCCAGCAGCCGGCCAGTTCCATCAACAGCTCCCCGGGCTTGCCGGCCAGCAGCGCGCGGTGCAGCATCCGGACTTGCTTCATGAAACGGTCCTCGACGCTCAGGCGGCCCAGCACCTCGCCGGAATGGGGATTCAGATAGACGCTCTCGCTCATTCCCGTCGGCAGGCGGAAGATGAATTCGGCACTGGCATCGGGGCGGGGATCGATGGTGTACGTCGTCGCGATGGCGCCCGCTGGCGCGGCGGCGCGCGCGCGATCCAGCAACGCCTGCGCGGACATGGATTCACCGGCCGGACGGACCTTGAGCAGATGGGGGTAGAGCAGCGGCTCGATCTGTGGCTGGAAGCAGTAGATCGTGCCGGTGATCGCCAGCACGATCAGGAACGGCATCACGAACAGGCCGGCATAGAAATGCCAGCGCCAGAGCATGCGATAGGCGCAGGCCGCGGCAGCGACGGTTGGCGAGGGACTCTTGCTCATGGGAATGAGTGCGGGGCGGCTTTCAGGTCGCAAGCATACCGCGCACGTGATTGCGGCTCGTGCGACCAATGGCCGCGCTGGATCCTTTCCGGTTCTTCCATGCACGCCAGGCCGTCCCGGGCATGCGGATCGGACATGCCCGGGCTCACGGGCCTGACTGGTTGTGCGTCCCTGTGCCGCATGCCGTCATTGCCTCCGGATTCATACAATGCGTGCCCATTCCTCCACTTCCAGGTCGTGCATCGCCGCGTGCGGCTGCCGCCTGCTCATCCATGTCCCGCTGCCTTCCTCGCAAACGTTTTCTCGCACTGGCTGCCGGGGCCGCCTGCATGCCTCACGTCGCCGCGCACGCGGCGGAGCCCGGCGCCGACATCCGGGAGCTGGCCCCGGTCACGGTGAATGCGTCGGCCGTGTCCGGGTTGCGGGAGCCGACCACGACGGGCTCGAACCTTGGCCTGACGCTCATGCAGACGCCCGCCAGTGTCGACGTCATGACGCGAGACCGGATCGAAGAGCGCGGTGACGCTTCGCTGGTGGACGCCATCACTCGCGCGCCCGGCATGACCAGCCTTGGCCATCCGGGCAACGGCGGCGCGTCGTTGTCATCGCGCGGCTTTACCGATGCCACATCGGTCATGCGGCTCTACGACGGCCTGCGCCAGTACGGCGGCATTGGCGTGACCTTTCCGTTTGATACGTGGTCGGTCGAGCGCATCGAGGTATTGCGCGGCCCGGCCTCCGTCATCTATGGCGAGGGTGCCATCGGCGGCGTGGTCAACGTGGTGCCCAAGAAGCCCATGCGCGGCGCCATCGAGAACGAAATCCAGGCGGTCATCGGCACGGAAAACACCCAACGGCTGGCTTTCGGCAGCGGCGGTGCCGTCAACGACAAGTGGTCCTACCGGCTGGATGTGAGCGGCAATCGCTCCGATGGCTGGGTCGATTTCGGCAACTCGCGCAACTTGTCGGTCTCCGGCGCGCTGCAGTGGGACCCCACCCCGGAGTTGAGCGTGAAGCTCAGCTATGCCAAGGGATGGCAGGAGCCACCGCGATACTTCGGCGTCCCGCTCGTCAACGGGCAACAGGACCCGGCGCTGCGGACCAGGAACTACAACGTCGGCGACAGCCTGATCAAGTACGACGACCAATGGTCCGAGCTGTCCGCGCAATGGACGCCGAACAGCAACCTCACGGTCCGTTCGCGGCTGTACTACATCGACAGCAAGCGGCACTGGCGCGACGCCGAGTACTACGACTACCTTCCGGCGAGCGGACTGATCAACCGCTCCTCCTACACGGAGATCCTGCATGACCAGTGGCAGGTGGGGAACACGTCCGATGCCGCGATCCGCCATGACCTGCTCGGCATGAAGAACAACGTCTCGGCCGGTTATGACCTGAACCGCGCCTCCTTCCAGCACACGAACAATGCGCCGTACTCGGGCAGTTCCGTCGTCGATCCCGAGGTGTTCGACCGCGGCACGTTCATCAACGTGGCGGGCACCACGCCGCGCTACGCCAACCAGGCTACGCAGTACGCGCTGTTCCTCGAGGACCGGCTGGAGATCACGCCGAAATGGTCGGTGCTGGCCGGCCTGCGCTACGACCATGCCGACATCACGCGCCACGACCTGACCAGCAACCAGCAAGCCTATGACAAGTCGTTCTCGCACGTGGGGTGGCGTGCCGGCACGGTCTACAACCTGACCGACAACCTCGCTGTCTACGCGCAGTACTCGGCGGCGGCCGACCCCGTCAGCGCGCTGCTGATGCTCTCGCCAGCCAACAGCAACTTCAGCCTGTCCACGGGCCACCAGGTGGAAGTCGGCCTGAAGCAGTCGTTCTGGCGGAGCAAGGGTGAATGGACCTTCGCCGCGTACAGGATCGTGAAGAACAACCTGGTCACACGCGATGTGTTCAACCCCGCGCAGAGCGTTCAGGTGGGCCAGCAGTCCTCCAGGGGGATCGAAGCCACCGTCGGACTCGAATTCCTGCCGGGCTGGCGTCTCGATGCCAATGCCGCGCTGCTGCAGGCCCGCTACGACGACTTCACGGAGTCGGTGGGCGGCGCGCCTGTTTCACGCGCGGGCAATGTGCCGACCGACGTTCCCGAACGCGTGGCCAATGCCTGGCTGACTTGGCGTTTCCTGCCGGGCTGGACGGCTGGCGCGGGCCTGCGCTACGTGGGGCGCCGCTTCGCCGATCGCGCGAACACGCTGGAGATGCCGGCCTACACGACGACCGACGTGCTGCTGCAGTGGCGCCCGCGCAAGGATACGACGCTGTCGCTGCGCGGCTTCAATGTGTTCGACAAGCATTACGTGACGACTGCCTACTACAACCCCACGCAGTGGCTGCAGGGCTCCGGCCGCCGGGTGGAACTGGCCGTCAACTACCGCTTCTGACGACATCCGGCATCCCGTCGGTCGTGGCGGATTCCGGACGAAACCCTGGCGCTTGCCGATGCGGCGGCGCTCAGTAGACGAGCGCGCGAGACCGATCTTCGTGACCGAGGTGCCGCGCGCCGCCGCGCCGCGCCCGGCTTCAATGTCCACTGGCGGCGCCTTGCCGCATCGGTGTTTTCAAGACCGAAAACGCCTAGTTCATGTGTGGTGCGAGAAGTGCGGCGCGACAGACCTCCAGGATTTCGTCCGCCAGCGGGGAGTCGTCGGGACACGCACGCGACAGCACGACCGCCCCGATCAAATGGGCAAGCGTGTCGATCCTCCTCGCGCGTGCCTTTCGCCGATCGGCCGCGTCCAGTTCCGTGTCTTCGCGCTCCAGTACCGCCAGCAGACCTTCAATTCCGGCCGCGAACGTGGCCTTGACTGCCTCGGGCTGACGCGCGGCGTCACCGCCCAGTGCCGCTAGCGTGCAGCCGGTGGCGCGAGCATCGCGGTGTTCGCGGGAAAGGTATTGCCGGACGAACCCGGGGACGTCCACCGTACCTGTCAGGGCAACAGTCTGCGACATGCCGCAGGCCGATGCCTCCGCCATCAGGTCGGCTTTGGAGCCGAAGTGCTTGTAGAACCCGCCGTGGGTGAAGCCGGCGGCCGCCATCAAGTCCGCAACGCCCACACCGTCATAGCCGTGCTCGCGGAACAATTCGGAAGCCGTCTCGACGATGCGCGTCCGGTTCTCCTGCGCCTGTGTCTTGGTGACTTTCATGCCAGCACGCCTTTTTCTTCATCCAAAGTCTGGATACTACATTGATTACGATCATCATCAAAGTTCTTGACGGTTATGATGATGGTCATCATCATTGAGTTCCGTTGACTTGATGAGCCGATGCCATGACCGATACCCACTTGACCGCGCCGACGCGCTTCATCGAAGCCGATGGCGACCGGTTTGCCTACCGCCGCTGGGGCAACGCCGCCAGCGGCCAGCCACCGCTGTTCTTCGTCCAGCATTTCCGTGGCGGCCTGGATCACTGGGACCCGCTGCTGACCGACGGCCTGGCCGAAGGCCGGGAAGTCATCCTGTTCAACGGCCGCGGCATCGCCTCCTCGACAGGCACGCCGCGCAGCCGGATCGAAGACCTGGCCGACGACATTGCCCTGGTGATCCGGGCGCTGGGCCTGTTGCAGGTCGATGTGCTCGGCTTCTCGATTGGCGGCATGCAGGCGCAGGAGGTCGCGCTGCGCCATCCAGAACTGGTACGCAAGCTGCTGTTGCTCGGCACCGGCCTGCGTGGCGGCGATCCGACGATGGCACCCAAGGTGCTGGAAATCGCACCGAATCCCGTGCCGACCGCCGAAGACTTCCTCTACCTGTTCTTCGGCCGCTCCGATGCGGCGAAGAAGGCCGGGCTGGCCTTCTGGGAACGGCGCCATCTCCGTGCTGACCAGGACCCACCCAGTTCGGCGGCGGTTGCACAAGCGCAGGCCCAGGCACACGCGGCTTATTTCGCACCGCTGTCGGGCGAGAACCCCTATGCCTATTTGAATGCGATCAAACAGCCGACCCTGGTGCTCAACGGCACCAACGACATCATGATCGCCTCAATCAATTCCTGGCATCTGGTCCAACACATTCCCAACGCTCAGTTGCTGATCTATCCCGATGCCGGGCATGGCGCGCAATACCAGTATCCCGAGCGTTTCCTGAAGCATGCAATCCAGTTTCTGGAGGAAAAAGCATGAGTGGCAAGACGTTGTTCGATCCCTACACCCTCGGCCCGTTGACGCTTTCCAACCGGATTGTGCTGGCACCGTTGACGCGCAATCGTGCCGGTGCAGGCTTCATACCGAGTGAACTTGCCGCGACCTATTACAGCCAGCGTGCATCGGCGGGCCTGCTGATCTCCGAGGCCACGCAGATCTCGCAGCAAGGACAGGGCTACCAGGACACGCCCGGCATCTACACGCAGTCGCAGATCGACGGCTGGCGCAAGGTTACTGATGCCGTGCATACGAAGGGCGGGCGAATCTTCCTGCAACTCTGGCATGTCGGCCGCGTCTCGCACGTCGACCTGCAGGCGAACGGCGCTGCGCCGGTAGCACCGTCGGCCATTCGCGCCGAAACCAAGACCTTCGCCAACAACAGCTTCGTGGACGTTTCCGAGCCGAGGGCGCTGGCGCTCGATGAGTTGCCGGGGATCGTCAACGATTTCCGCCAGGCCGCAGCCAATGCCATCGCCGCAGGTTTCGATGGCGTGGAGATTCATGGCGCCAACGGTTATCTGCTGGAACAGTTCATCAAGGACGGGGCCAATGTCCGCACCGATGCCTACGGTGGTTCCATCGAAAACCGCGCACGGCTACTGCTGGAAGTCACCGCTGCCGTGGTGGCCGAGATCGGCGCAGGGCGCACGGGCGTACGCATCTCGCCGGTTTCGCCGGCCAACGGCATCTCCAGCAGCGATCCGCAGCCACAGTTCGATTACATCGCCGACCAGCTCAATGCCTTGGGCATCGTCTATCTGCATGTGGTCGAGGGCGCGACCGGCGGCCCGCGCGATGTGGCGCCGTTCGACTACGATGCGCTGCGCCGGCGTTTCAAGAACACCTACATCGCCAACAACGGCTATGACCTGGAACTGGCCACCTCGCGCCTCGACGAAGGCAAGGCAGATCTGTTCGCCTTCGGCCGTCCGTTCATCGCCAACCCCGATCTGGTGGAACGACTGAAGGCCGGTGCGCCGCTGGCTGCCTTCAACCCGGCCACGCTCTACGGCGGGGGCGCGGCGGGATACACCGACTACCCGGCGCTGGCCGGAACAAGCGCCCAGTAAAGCCGAAGGGGCCGTGCTTCGGCACGGCCTCGCAAACACTGAAATTCAGAGAACAAGCCCATGTCCATTCGCTCCACGGTCCTTATCACCGGCGCCTCCAGCGGCATTGGTGCAACCTATGCCGAACGCTTCGCGCGTCGTGGCCACGATCTCGTCCTTGTCGCACGCGACAAGGCCAGACTGGATGCGCTGGCCGCCCGTTTGCGCCAGGAAAACGGCGTCGCCGTCGAGGCGCTCCAGGCCGACTTGACCCGGGCCGATGACCTGCAGGCGGTCGAAGCGCGCCTGCGCAGCGACGCCCGAATTGGTGTCCTCATCAACAATGCCGGAGCCGCCCAATCGGGCGGCTTCCTTGCGCAAACAGCAGACAGCATTGATCGGCTTGTCACGCTCAACACGACGGCCCTGGCACGGCTTGCCGGCGCCATTGCCCCACGGCTGGCGCAGGCTGGTGAGGGCGCAATCGTCAACATCGGTTCGGTCGTCGGCCTGGCGCCGGAATTCGGAATGTCGATCTATGGCGCGACGAAAGCCTTCGTGCTGTTCCTCTCGCAAGGGTTGAGCCTGGAACTCTTGCCCAAGGGCGTCTATATCCAGGCCGTGCTTCCCGCGGCCACCCGCACCGAGATATGGGAACGCGCGGGCATTGACGTCAACACGCTGCCCGAAGTCATGGAAGTGAGCGAGCTGGTCGATGCCGCACTGGCCGGCTTCGATCGCCGCGAACTCGTGACCATCCCGCCGCTGCACGATGCCGAACGCTGGGAGCGCCTTGACGCCGCTCGGCAGGCCCTGCTTTCGGGTATCAGGCAGGCACATGCCGCAGAACGTTATCGGACGGTTTCCTGAGGTGCCGAACAAATGCATCTCTTATTGTGAATAGGCCAGTCCAATGAAACCAGATAACGGCACATGGGTGCTCATCTCCGGCGCATCCACCGGCTTCGGTGAAGCGTTCGCCAAGCAATATGCGCAGCTTGGCCACCAGCTGGTACTCGTTGCCCGCCGTTTGGACCGGCTTGCAGCGTTGGCGCAATCGTTGCGGGCGTATGTTCTTCGGCTTGGTGAGGCACCTCACCGGGAGTTCAAGCGTGATGGCGTGACGGTGACATCGCTTTGCCCGGGGCTGACGGATACAGGCCTCGCAAGTGTCGCGCGGCAAAGAGTGACTCCCCAACTGAAGGCCCTCATGATGCAGACGCCCTCTGTCGTTCGAGCGGGCATTCGTGCATTGGATGCCGGGCGGATCACAGGTCATGCGGGCACCGGAATCCGGGCGGCCGTTCTGGTGGAGGCCGTACTCGCATCGGCGTTTCCATTCATCGGGAAGAAGTCATGAAAGCCTTCATCATTGATCGTTACGGCAGCAAAGGCGGTGGGCGGATCGGCCAGGTGGCCGAACCTGAAGTGCGGACGGATGATGTTCTGGTGCAGATCCATGCGGCAAGCGTCAACGTCCTGGATTCAAAGATCCGGAAAGGCGAGTTCAAGCTGATCCTGCCGTATCGCTTGCCCCTGGTTCTCGGAAATGACGTGGCTGGCGTCGTCGTCCGTGTCGGGGCCAATGTGCGGGGATTCAAGCCAGGCGACGAGGTTTATGCGCGTCCGGACCAGGATCGCATTGGCACGTTCGCCGAACTTATTGCGGTAAAGGAAAGTGCGCTGGCGTTGAAGCCCAGCAACCTCAGCATGGAGGAAGCGGCCTCCATTCCTCTGGTCGGCCTGACCGCCTGGCAGGTTCTGGTCGAAACCGCGAAATTGAAAAGGGGGCAGAAGGTGCTGATCCACGCCGGTTCCGGTGGCGTGGGAACGATCGCCATTCAGCTCGCCAAGCATTTCGGCGCTTTCGTGGCCACGACCACCAGCACGAGCAACATCGACTGGGTGAAAGCCTTGGGCGCGGATATTGTCATCGACTACAGGAAACAGCACTTCGAAGATGCCTTGCATGGCTACGATGTCGTTCTGAACAGCCTTGGCAACGACGTGCTTGGGAAGTCGCTGCGCGTGCTGAAGCCCGGCGGAAAACTCATCTCCATATCCGGCCCTCCCAGCCCGGAGTTCGCGGTGGAGCAAGGCTTATCTTGGCCGTTGAAGCAGGTGATCCGCCTTCTGAGCTATCGGATCAGAAAGAAGGCCAAGCAGCAGGGCATCAGCTACTCGTTCGTGTTCATGCGTGCCAGCGGAGATCAATTGCGCGAGATTGGCTCGTTGATCGACTCCGGCGCAATCAAGCCAGTCATTGATCGAGTGTATTCGCTGGACTCCACGGCAGATGCGTTGGCCTATGTCGAGAATGGGCGATCGAAGGGAAAGGTGATCGTCAAGGTAAAGCAGCCCTGAAAGGGAGGGGCAGGCAGGGAGGGGCAGGCGGTGGCGTTCATTTCTGGTCAGCCCGAGCGGTGACTTCTCCGCGGCGCGAACCGATATGGCCGGCCGGACGAAGTCTTGGTGTCCGGAAAAAGCCCAATTGCGGGCGGATCGTCATCAGTGACGCTGATAGCGGTTCTCGATCATGCGGGCCGTGGCGATCAGCCGCGGACGGACGTCGGAGATGAAATGCCCGGCGGACATGGTTCGCGATGGCGCTGCGGCATTGATGACCACTGGCGGCAGTTCGGCACCGAGCCTGAGTGGCACCGCGATGCCGTTGATCTCCTTGTTCCATTCGCCGAACGACGTGACGCAGCCGATTTCCGACAGTTCCGAGAACGCGCGTGCAATACCTTGCTCGATGGCTGGCCACTGCGCTTCCCCCAGTGCCTGGAGCCGCTGCATGACGGAGCGCCGTTCCGCCGCGCCCATGATCGCGATGTGCGCCCGGCCCACGGCGGTTGTCCCAAGCGCCAGCCGGCTGCCGACGTCGAGGTTCAGCGTGACGGCGGTCGACTGGCTGCGACGGCAATCGATATAGAGCACCGACAGGTCATCGCGTATGCCAAGGGAAATCATGGTGTGGGTACTGTCGGCCAGCGCCTGAAGCGCCGCGTCGCTGGCCGCGCGCAGGTCCAGCCGCGCGTGCGCCACATGAGCCAGTGTCAGCGTGGCGAGGCCAATGCGATAGCGCCCGAGATCCGCGATGTGATGGAGAAAGCCGAGTGTCGTCAGCGTATAGGTCAGGCGCGTGACGGTGGACTTGGGCAAACCGCAGCGGTGGGCGATTTCGAGGTTGCTGAGCCGCTCCTCGCTGGAATGGAACGCCTGCAGGATGCGCAGGCCCCGCGCCAGTGCCTCGACGAAATTCCGGTCCGGTCCCTCGGCGATGATCGACGCCACGGCGCCCGCGTTGTCCGGCGCTTCGGATGCCGCCGCGCGCGCCGCAAGCACGCTCGGAGTTTCTGCCTTGCCCGATGCTTTTTTCACGGCGTCTCCCCTTTCCGCTGGCAGCGTTCCCGCATCGCGCGCTTGTCGTACTTGCCCACGCTCGTGCGCGGCAGCGCGTCAACGAAGTGTATCGCCTCTGGTACGGCATGCAAGGAAGCGTCTCAGCACTTCCGCAAGCGCCTCCGGTTGCTCAAGCTGCGGCCAATGGCCGGCACGCGGCACCTTCTCGAGGCTCGCATCGCTGAAGCGCGTGGCCGTGGCCGCGATGATGTCTTCGGTAAAGAACGTGTCGTCGGTCGCCACGCAGAGGACGGGGCAGGGCAAAGCCGATGGCGTCCGGCCGGCGGGGTGGCCGCCGGTCCATGCCTGCAGTTGGGCCAGCGCATCCTCCCGCCGTGTCGCCACGGTGCCATCGACGAGGATGTCCAGCGCATCGGCATCGAGCTCCACCGCCAGCCCGCGCTTGCCCGCGCCGATGGCCTCACGGTCCGTCAGCCCGGCCCGTGCGGCGAACCGTGCCATGACAGCCGGCGGCAGCGGATAGCCGGCCAGCGGTGCGGCGGTAATCAGGGCAAGGCCGGCGAGTCGGTCGCCCAGTTGCAGCGCGGCCAGTTCCGCCACCTGGGCGCCCATGCTGTGGCCAACCACGACCACCGGCACCGACGCGTCCGCTGTGATTTCCCCGATCTGACGCACCACGTCCGCGGCATAGCCTTCGAGTTGACGGTCCGGCCCGGCCCCGGCCCCGGCCGCGCCGGAGCGCAATGCCACCGGGACAATCTTCCAGCCCTGCGGCGCGAACCGGCCGATCAGGCGGCTCCAGACGCCCGGGCCGTCGAGATAGCCGTGCACGAGCACCACGATGCCCTGCGTCATGCTCTCACCTCCGGCATCAGATGTTCCAGATACCACTGCAGCGCCGCCGAGCTGGAAGCCTCGAACGACTTCCGGTATGCGTCGAAGTGGCCGCCGGCGATGAGGCGCAGCCGCTTGGGCTCCACGGCCCGCTCGTAAGCTGCCAGCGCCAGGTCGGTCGGCGTGACGACGTCGTGTTCGGCGACGACCATCAGCAAAGGCTTCGGCCCGATGCGCGGAATCCAGTGGCCGGGTTCGTAGAGCTGCGACAGCCGGGACGAGCGCAACGTCACGTATTCGCTGGGTTCGACGCCGTCGGGAATGTCGTAGGCGTTGTGGTAGTCCATCATGTCCTTCGACCGGTAGACCGCGCGCACCGCCGGGTCCAGGCTGACGACGCGCTGCATCGTCGGCGGCTCGCCGCGCAACTGCGCCCGTTCGTCGTCGTCGAACAGCGCCTGCTGGGCCGCGCGCGCGTCGGGCGCCACGCGGCGCAGGCTTTGCTCGTAGCCGCTGACGATCGGCACCTGCGCCACGACCGCGCGAATCCGCGCATCGGTGGCGCCCAGCACCACAGCGTGGCCGCCGGCGTAGCTCGTGCCCCAGATGCCGATCCGCTTCGCGTCGATGCCGTCGAGCGATGCCAGGTAGCCGATGGCGCGCCGCCAGTCGGCAATCTGCTGCCACGGGTCGATGTCGCCGCGCACCGCGCCGCCGCTCAGGCCGAAATTGCGATGATCGTGGACGAGCACCGCGAAGCCCGCGGCCGCGAAGCGCTCGGCATACTCGCGGAGTCCGCGGTATTTCAGGCCGGAGAAGCCATGCGCCATCGTGATGGCGGGAGCGGGCCCGTCGTGCTGGGCCGGCCGGAAGACCCAGGCATGCAGTTCGATTCCGCCTTCGGCCGGGATGTAGTGTTCTTCGGGTTGCATCATGTCGTTGCCTTTCATTGTCCGTGGAACGGGACTTCCGGCCGGGGCAGGCCGGCTTCGATGGCCGCGATGGCCGACTGCACGCCGCGTTGCACGTCGTCGGTGGCCAGCAGCACGGAAACCTGCTCGATCATCACTTCGTCCGCGGCCCGCACGCCGCCCGCGGACCAGGCGCCGAGCACCGACTTGGTCACGGCATGCGCGCGCGTGGGACCGGCGGCCAGCTGCATGGCATGCCGCATGGCGGTTTCGGCCAGCGCACCGTCGGGCACGACCTTGGCGACGATGTTCAGCGAGAGCGCCTCGGCCGCGGTGATTTCCTCGGACAGCATCACCAGGCGCGCCGCCACGCCGCGGCCGCAGCGCTCCGCTATGCGCTGGATGCCGCCCGCCAGAGGCGAAACCCCCAGCGTGGCTTCGGTGAAGCGGAACCGCGTCGATTCGGCGGCGAAGATCAGGTCGGTATGCAGCGCAAGCTCGAAGCCGCCGCCATAGGCGCGGCCGTTGACCTCGCAGATCGTGGGAATCGGCAACGATTCGATGGCATTGAGAATGCCGTTCGAATAGCCGAAGCGCTCGCGCCTGGCACTGTGCGTTTCAAGGTGAGGCCATTCGCGGAAATCGCCGCCCAGGCAAAAGTCGTCGAGTTCGCTGCGGAACAGCATGGCGCGCGCGCCGGCGCGCACGCCATGACGGATGGCGGCCTCGAGCTCGGCATACAGCGTCCGGGTCAGGCGGTTCTGCGGGGGGCGATTCAGCGTGACGATCGCCACGCCGTCGCGCATGGCATGGCGGATCAGCGGTTCGCCGGTGGATTGGGTGGATGCGGTCATGTCGTTGCTCCGTCAGACGGTTTCCCAGATGTCGGCGAGCGACGTGCGATCGGTCAGCGCGCTGGCGACGGACACCACGCGCCAGCCCTTGTCCGTGCGGTGGATGCCGAAATGCACGGCGCGGCGTTCGATCTCGCTCTCGTCGGCGCGCCGCCGCGACCAGATCACGTCGATCGATCCGGCGTTGTGGTTGTAGCCTTTGACGGCGCGGTCCAGCACGACGGTATGGGTGTACCGCTCGGCCTGCAGGGGGGCCTGGTTGGCCCGCAGCAGCCCGATGACCTGGTCTCCGGTGTGCAGGCATCGGGTCATGTTGACCGAAGCGGCGTGCAGCGGCGCGCCCCAGTATTTCAGGATGGCCTCGGGATCGTGGTCCGTGTCGGCCCCCATCCGCACCCAGTCGGGCAGGTAGGTGTCGAAGAACCAGCTATTCATTTCGCGGACGGCGGTGCGGTCTGTGCTCATGGCGTGGGTGTTCCTCGGGGTGAATCGATTCGGTCAATCGAGCCTGGCGCCGGATTCACGGACGACCTGCTTCCATACCGGGGCTTCGCGCCGGTAGGTGGCCGCCACGTCGACGGGGCCCTGGAAGCTGGGCGCCCACCCCAGGTCGCGGATGCGCTTCTGCACGTCGGGCTTGCGCAATGCCTTGTCGAGTTCCAGCGCCAGGCGGTCCACCACCGGCGCCGGCGTGCCGGCGGGCACGGCCACGCCGACCCAGCCCACCGCGCGCAGCAGCGCGTCGTCGATGCCGGTCTCGGTCAACGTGGGGACGTCGGGCAATGCGGCCAGCCGCGCCGGCCCGGTCACGCCGATCGGCTTGAGCCGCCCCGCGGCGATGAACTGGGGCGCCTGCGCGCCCGTGACAAAGGACACCTGGATGTTGCCGGCGACCAGATCGTTGATCATGGGCGATTCGCCGCGATAGGCAACGTGCGCCATGTCGCCGCCGAGCAGGTCGTTGAGGCGGCTGGCGCTCAGATGGGAAATCGTGCCGACGCCCCAGGAGCCGTACGACATCTTGCCCTTGTGCGACTGCACGTACTTGCGCAGGTCCGCCAGGTTGCCGACGTGGATGCCGGACGTCACGACCAGCACCAGCGGCGCCTCCGCGACCTTGGCGACGAGCTTGAGGTCCTTCTCCGGCTGGTAGGGCAGCTTCGTGTACAGAAACTGGTTGATCATGAGGTTCGAGCTCAGCGCCACGGTCAGCGTGTAGCCGTCGGCCGGCGCCTTGGCCACGACATCCACGCCAAGATTGCCGGCCGCGCCGGTCCTGTTGTCGACCACGAACGGCTGGCCCAGCGCCTGGCCGAGCGGCTGCGCCAGCGTGCGGGCGACGATGTCGATCGCGCCGCCGGCCGCGTATGGCGCCACGATCTTGACCGGCTTGGAGGGATAGTCCTGCGCCGCGATGCAAAGCGGGGCGAGCGAAAGCAAAGCGCTGCCCAGCACGCCGGCCAGCGCCGTGCGCGTTCTGTGATGCATGGTTGTCTCCTGATAGTTCTGGTTCTGGTTCTGGTTTGATGCGAAAGGCGTTGCTACATCCAGCTAAGCACCTGGCCGCCGTCGACGGGAATGACCGCCCCGGCCATGTACCGGCCGGCATCGGACGCCAGCAGCAGCATCGCGCCGTCGAGGTCCGACGGCTTGCCGAACCGGCGCATGGGAATCCGCCGGAGAATTCCCTCCTCGATGCCGCGCCCGGCGAACTCGGCGTGCATGTCCGTTTCGATGTTGCCCGGGGCGATCGCGTTGACGCGCACCCCCTTGCCGGCCAGTTCCAGCGCCATGATCTGCGTCAGGTGAATGAGCCCGGCTTTCGATGCGCCGTAGCTCGACATCTGGCCGCCGGCGCGCAGCCCCGAGGATGAAGCGATATTGATGATGCTGCCCCGCCCGCGCGCCACCATGTGGCGTGCCGCTTCCTGGGCCATCAGATAGGCCCCCTTCAGGTTGGTGTCGAAGACACGCGAGATGGCCTCGGGCGATTGCTCGACGAAGCGCGCCACGTGAATGACGCCCGCGTTGTTGACGAGGATGTCGATGGGCTGGTCCAGCGCCGCCTCGGCCGCCCGCCATGCGGGCGCGATGGCCGTGGCGTCGGTCACGTCCAGTGCCACGGCGCATGCCCTGTGTCCCGCCGAGCGCAACTCGGCGGCGACGGCTTCGAGCCGGTCGGTGCGCCGTGCCGCCAGCGCCACCGCCGCCCCCGCTTCGGCAAGCATGCGCGCGGTGTGCAGGCCGATGCCGCTCGAAGCGCCGGAGATGAAGGCGGCGCGGCCTTGAAGATCGAATGGTGATGCGTGCAGGTGCATGGAGACGGCTTCCTGGCCGTCGCCCATGACGTGCCGGAAGTCGGGCCATGCGGGCGGCGGTGTGGAAAGTCTAGGGGGCGCCGGACCGCGCGCCAACGGCGCGTTCCGCTGTGCGGTCCGGCGTTGCGTCCGCGCTCGCCGGCGGCGGCGCTCCTTCCGTGCCGTGGCGATGACCCACCTTCCAGCCGGCGAAGTCGTTCCGCCAGCGTTTGGAACGGCCGGTCTTCATCGTCATATGGCCTCCGCTCGACCCGAAGGAGACGAACGCCGAGGCGCCGGGGCGGCGACGGTTTCCGGGGACGCAGCAGCCGTTCGTCGGCCAACTGGCCTGTCCGAGTCGCGGCGGGCCGACCGCGCCGGGATGGGTTCGCGGGTGAGCCGATGGTGAGCCTATGGCAGGGCTAAGTCAGCCTGGCCAGACTGATGGCAACCCATTTCACCTCGGCGGAATAACACCATGAACAACTTGCCCACGGCCAGTTCCACGGGCTGGCTCAACAAAGTTCCGGAAGTCGCGCTGTCGTTCTGGATCATCAAGATCATGTCCACCACGGTGGGGGAGACGGGCGCCGATTTCCTGGCGGTCGACGCGGGCTGGGGCCAGGGCATGACCCGCGCGGTCATGGCCGCCTTGCTGGCGGCCGCCTTGTTCACGCAGTTGCGTACCCGCCGCCATACCCCGTGGATTTACTGGCTGACGGTGGTATTGGTCAGCGTGGTCGGTACCCAGATCACCGACCTGCTGACCGATGGCCTGGGCGTCAGCCTGTACGTCAGTACTTCGGCCTTCGCGGTGACGCTTGCCGCGATCTTCCTCGTCTGGTATCGGGTCGAGCGCACCCTGTCCATCCACGACATCGTGACGCGCCGCCGCGAATTGTTCTATTGGGCCGCCATCCTCTGCACGTTTGCTCTGGGCACCGCCGCCGGCGATCTGGCGACCGAGGCACTGGGCCTGGGCTTCACCTGGGGCGCCGTCGCGTTCGGCGCGCTGATCGGCATCACCTACACCGCCTGGCGCATGGGAGGCAATGCCGTGCTGACCTTCTGGATTGGATACATCCTGACCCGTCCCTTCGGCGCGGCGCTCGGCGACCTGCTGACGCAGGCCAAGACCTACGGCGGCCTCGGCATGGGGGCCATGTGGACCAGTGTCCTGTTCCTTTCGGTGATCGTCATGCTTGTGGCTCTTGCACAGATCGGCATGAACGGAAGCGGCGCCGCGCAAGCCGCCGAGTAACCCCCTTTAACTCCCTTTTAACCCCCTTCCCAAGCTCAAGGAGAAATCATGACCATGCAGCACTCGATCGTTCGTCCTGTGGCCGCCGTGTCGGCAGCCGTGCTCCTGGCCTTGGCGGCCGGTTGTTCCAAGCCAGCCGATCAGAGTCACGCCGGCGCAGCACCTGCCACGCCGGCCCGGACTGCCCCGGCACCGCAGGGCAAGACGGCCTCCAGACTGGGCGACCTGTCGGCCTTCCGCGGCATCGCCGCCGATGTGGCCGCCATCGTTGACAAGGGGGATCTACCCGCGGCCAGGACCCGCATCAAGGATCTGGAAGTCTCCTGGGATTCGGCCGAGGCCGGTTTGAAACCGCGAGCAGCCGAAGACTGGCATGTGCTCGACAAGGCCATCGACAAGTCGCTTGCGGCGCTGCGCGCCGATACGCCAAGCCAGCCCGACTGCAAGGCAGCGCTGGGCGCCCTGCTGAAAACCTTGGACACGCTCGAAGGCAAAGCCTGACCCGCGAGCGCGCCCCATGCACGCACTGAACACGCGCTGGCCAAAGTCCCCGAAGTCACGCTGGGCTTCTGGCTTATCAAGATTGCCGCCACCACGCTCGGCGAAACCGGCGGCGATGCCGTTTCGACGTCCATGAACCTGGGCACCTGGTCGGCACGGGCATCTTCGCGGCGATCTTCCTGGCCGCCGTGATCGCGCAGGCCAGGGCCAAGGGCTTCCATCCCTTCCTCTACTGGCGCACCATCATCGCCACCGCCAGGGTCGGCACGACCCTGGCCGATTTGCGGATCGTTCGCTGGGAATCGGGTACATTCGGCGTCGGCCGCGCTGCTGGCCTTCATGCTGACGGCAATCCTGCTGTTCAGGCAGCGGGCGGCCAGGGCGGCGCATTGCACATCGCTTGAAAGGAGGGGGGGATGCGGGTATTGCTGGTCGAAGACGACCCCATGATCGGCGAAGCGATTCAGGGCGCATTGAAGGATGCGTCCTATGCGGCTGACTGGGTCAAAGACGGACAGACGGCGCTCGCGACACTGGGAAGCCAGCACTACGACCTGGTGCTGCTCGATCTGGGCCTGCCCGGCAAGGATGGGCTGGCGGTGCTGACCAGCATCCGAGCCAGGGACAATCCGATTTCCCTGCTCATCATCACGGCACGCGATGGCCTGGATGATCGCCTGCGCGGCCTGGACGGCGGGGCCGACGACTACGTCTCCAAGCCTTTCCAGATGGCGGAGCTGCTGGCGCGGATGCGCGCCGTCCTGCGGCGCAAAGGCGGCACGGCGGCGCCTGTTTTCGGCAACGGCGTGGTGTCCCTCGATCCGGCCACCAGGGAAGCCAGCGTCAACGGCGGTTCCCCGCAGCAATTGTCCAACCGCGAGTTCTCGCTGCTGCAAGCCCTGCTGGTTCGGCCGGGAGCGATCCTCTCGCGCAGCGAACTGGAGGACCGGATCTACGGCTGGGGGGAAGAGGTCGAAAGCAACGCGGTCGAATATCTGATCCACGCGCTGCGGCGCAAGCTCGGCGGCGAGGTCATCAAGAACGTCAGGGGGGTCGGATGGATGGTCTCGAAAGGCGCCTGAACGAATCGATTCAACTGAAGCTGTCCTTCATCCTGTCGCTGGCCATCCTTGTCGTGGCCATGGTGGCCGGCGTCTTCTCGTTCCTGTCCGCCTTCGACGAAGCGCACGAGCTACAGGATGACGTTCTGCGCCAGGTGGCGCAGCTCATGGATCGGCAGCGCCTGTCACCGGCCACTCCGATTGCCGACGCTCGCCCTAACGATGCGGATGAAGAATCGCGCGTGATCGTCCAGCGCCTGGGCGAGGCCAGGCCCTCTCCGGCCGGCGTGGATGCTGGAGGAACACTCCCGCTGCCGGCCACGCTGTCCGATGGATTGCATACGCTGGAGGTCGGCGGCGAGACATTCCGCGTGCTGGTCAAGACCACGGCCGCCAACGAACGCATCGCCGTGGCCCAGGAAGCGGGCTTTCGCAATGAAATCGCCCGCGATGGCGCGCTGCGCACCGTGATGCCTTTCCTGATTCTCGTTCCAGTTCTGCTGCTGATCGTCGCCGATCTGGTGCGCAAGATGTTCCGGCCCATTGCCACGCTCTCCAGGGAAATCGACCAGCGCGCCGAGCGGGAGCTGCACCCCGTCGAAGACCGCCACCTTCCAGTCGAGGTGCGCCCGTTTGCCGTGGCGATCAATCGCCTGCTTGCCCGTGTCGGCCAGTCCATGGCGTCTCAGCGCCGCTTCGTGGCCGATGCCGCGCACGAGCTGCGCTCCCCGCTGACCGCCTTGTCGCTGCAGGCAGAGCGATTGGCGGACACGGAGATGTCGGAGCGAGCACGCGAACGGCTGTCGGTGCTACGCCAGGGGATCGAGCGCGGCCGGGGCCTGCTGGATCAGCTCCTGACCCTGGCCAGGGCGCAGTCCGCCACTGACACGCCGAAGTCACCGGTATCCGTCCAGGGTATCTACCGCCGCGTGTTGGAGGACCTCATGCCGCTGGCCGAGGCCAAGCACATCGACATCGGTGTGGAAGGCATGCAGGACGCCGAAGTATGGGTGAGCGAACTGGACATGATCGCCGTGGTCAGGAACCTGGTCGACAACGCCATCCGCTACACGCCGGAGGGCGGGCGAGTTGACCTTTCCCTGGGGGTATCGAACGGGAAGGCCGACTTGCATATCCAGGACAACGGACCCGGTATCCCCCTGGCTGAACGGGACCGGGTTTTCGATCCCTTCTACCGTACGCTGGGCAGCGAGCAGATCGGTTCCGGACTTGGACTGTCCATCGTCCAGGCGATCACCAATCGCATCGGCGCGGAAATTCGCCTCGACTTCGCTGACAAAGCACGGCAAACCGGTTTGAGCGTTACCGTTATCGTTCCAGTCAGATAACGATTTCGGCAATGCGGATCGGCGTTACATCGACTCGGTCTTCAACGCCGTCGACCGGATCCAGCCCGCGAAGGCGTCGATGGACGCCTGCCTCGGATGATGCGCGGTCGTCACCAGGTAGAACCCATAGCCCGGCAAGGAAAGGGGATGCGCCTTGACCAAGGTCCCCGCGCGCAGTTCATCGCCGATCACGACATCACTGCATATTGCGATTCCCTGTCCGGCAACCACTGCGTCGATCGCATGCAGTTCCTCGCGGAAGCTCAGGCCGCACTTGACGGTGAGGTGCGTCATCATCGGGTCGATCATGCCCGCGGTAGCCAGCCATTTGTGCCACGTGGGGGCGTGCGGATCCCGGTTCATCCAGTCGAAATGGATCAGCGGAAAGCGCAGCAGATCTGCGGCGCACTGAACGGGCCGGCCATCCGTGGCGAGCAGTTCCGGCCGGCAGATGGGGAAGAAGGCGTCCCGGCCGATCTCCTGCGCGGCATGATCGGACGGCGAGGTTCGCGCGTAGCGGATCGCGATATCGGACTCGCCCGCCCGCAAGTCCAGGACAGCATCGGTGCCGATGATTTCCAGCGCGATCCCGGGGTGCAAGGCACGCCACTCGGGTAGTCGGGGAACCAGCCATCGGCTCGCGAACGCGTTCGAGCTCGTCACGCGCAGCGGGAGCTGGTGGTCGGCCGCCGCGATCGATGCCACGGCGCTCGCCAGGGCATCGAAGCCGTTGCGCAGCGCCGGGAACAGCTGCGCGCCCGCGCCAGTCAGGGCCAGCGGGCGGGGGCGCCGCTGGAACAGCGTCTGGCCGCAGGTTTCCTCCAGCAACCGGATTTGATGGCTAATGGCAGTCGGCGTCACACCGAGTTCCGCGGCGGCGGCCTTGAAGCTCCTGTGCCGGGCCGCGGCCTCGAAAGCGCGCAGCGAACGTAGCGGTGGCAGTTTGCGCATGAACTGAGTGTAGATGAGTGGAGCTCATCTGCCAGATGAGTTCTTCGAGCTTGCTTCGTTTCCCGCTTGCGTCAAGCATGTCACTGGAAACCGCGGCGCACAGGCCGCTGTGCCGGACATGGAAAGGGGGCTGCATGGATACGCATCTCATCTCCGGGAGTGCCGGAAGCAGGCCGGAGCATGCCGGCCTGGGCATGGAACGGTTCCGCCAGAGCCTGAACGGCGAAGCGATCCTGCGCGGAGAAGACGGATATGACAAGGCGCGCCAGGTCTGGAACGGCGCTATCGACAAGCGGCCGGCGATGATCGTCCATTGCGCCGATGCCGACGATGTCAGCCGTGCCGTGACGTTCGCCCGGGCAGGCGGCTATCTGGTCGCCGTGCGCAGCGGAGGCCATAACGTCGCCGGCTTGTCCGTCTGCGACGACGGCATCGTGATCGATCTGGCGCGCCTGAAACGGATCGAGATCGATCCGGTACGCCGCATTGCGCGTGCGGGCGCGGGCCTGAGCCTGGGCGAATTCGACAGCGCGACCCAGTCGCACGGGCTGGCGACGACGATGGGGGTCAACAGCGATACGGGCATCGCCGGGCTGACGCTTGGCGGCGGCTTCGGCAGGCTAGGCCGCAAACATGGCCTGGCATGCGATAACCTGATCGCGGCCGAGATCGTGCTGGCCGATGGCCGCATGCTGAGAGCCAGTGCCACCGAGAACGCGGATCTGCTATGGGGCCTTCGCGGCGGCGGCGGGAACTTCGGCATTGTGACGGCGTTCGAGTACCGGCTTCATCCTGTCGGGCCGATCCTTCTGACCGGATCCGTGCTGCATCGCTACGACCACGCGCGGGACGCCTTGCGCTTCTACCATGCGTTTGCGAGCCAGGCGCCGGACGAACTCAGCGTCGACGCCGCCCTCGTGACCACGCCGTCCGGCGAGCGCTTCCTGAGCCTCTCGGCATGCTATGCCGGACCGGTCACGGAAGGCGAGCGAGTGCTCGCGCCGCTCAGGGACCATGGCGTCCCGGCCGCGTGCCGGTTTGAGGCGATCCCTTACCTGCAGATCCAGCGTGCCGGCGACGCCATCTTTCCCCGCGGGCGCCGCTACTACTGGAAGGCGCAGTTCCTGCGCGAGCTCGCGGATGCGGCCATCGATACGCTGCTCGATGCCTATGCGAACGCGCGTGGCGGCATGCCACTGCTGGTCTTGCAGCACGTCGGCGGCGCGATTGCCCGGGTCCCGAGGACGGAGACACCCTATGTAAACCGCGATGCGCTTTATGACTGCTTCCCCATCTCGATCTGGGACGATCCGGCAGACGATGAAGCGAATGTACGGTGGGCGCGTGAAACGTGGGACGCCATCCGGCCGTTCTCGACGGGCGGGGTTTATGCGAACAATCTGGGCGAGGAAGGAGAGGACAGGGTACGGGCCGCCTATGGGGAGAACTACCAAAGGCTCGTCGAGATCAAGAACAAATACGACCCGGCCAACTTCTTTCGCCTGAACCAGAATGTCCGGCCCGGGCCGGTGGCCTGAGAGAATCTCCGGCGGCGGCGGCCACGCTGGCGCGCCGTCGCCTGCCACGTAGCGTCCGGCCAATGGCGGGCCGCAAAAGAGGGGGCAATTGCCGTTCGTGCCGTCTTGATCGTCTCAATGCCAGGCAGCCGAATGATTCGACCGCGGCGCGAAGCGTTGGAGTACATGGCAAGTCATGCTCTTGGCCAGTTCCTCCTCGCCGAAGAAGACCGTTCCGATCCCTTCCTTGCGCAACATCAGTGACTCGTCCTCGTTGTGCGTGCGCATGACGATCTCGATTCTCGGATTGAGTGCGCGCGCCGTGTCGGCTATCTGGCGGACATTGAGCGAATCGGGCATGGCCACCACGAGCATGGCCGCGTCGGCGACGTGGGCCTGAATCAGTACCGAGGGGTCGGTGGCGTTGCCCGACACGGCCACCATGCCCTTCTTGCGCAAATCCTCGACCAGTTCCCGGTTCTGTTCCGCCACCACATAGGGGATGCCGCGCTCATCCAGTGCACTGGCGATCCGTTTGCCCACCCGGCCATACCCTACCAGCACGACCTGCCCCTCCAGATACTTGCGCTCGGTGTCCACCGGCAGTTCGGCGTAGGGGTCGCCTCGCCGCTCCAGGCGGCGAGCCAGTTCCGAGCGTCGGAGCACCCAGCGGCGCAACGGCTCGATGGCCGCGAAAAGCATGGGGTTCAGGGCAATGGAAATGAGCGCGCCGGCCAGCACCAGGCTCATGCCTTCGGCCGGCAGCAGGCCGAGGGAAAGCCCCAGCCCGGCCAGGATGAACGAGAATTCGCCGATCTGCGCCAGGCTGGCGGAGACCGTCAGCGCGGTGTTGAGCGGGTAGCGGAAAGCCAGTACGAGGGCCAGTGCCCCAATGGATTTGCCGACGATGATGATGGCCACCACGCCGAGCACGTGCAGCGGCTGTGCCATCACGATAGCCGGCTCGAACAGCATGCCCACCGACACAAAGAAGAGCACGGAAAAAGCGTCGCGCAGCGGCAGGGATTCCTGAGCCGCCCGGTGGCTGAACTCGGATTCCCGCATGACCATCCCGGCAAAGAACGCGCCCAGAGCGAATGAGACGCTGAACAGCTGGGCGGCACCGTAGGCGATGCCAATGGCCGCGGTGATCGTCGACAGGGTGAACAATTCACGTGAGCCAGTCTTCGAGATCTGCCACAACAGCCAGGGCAGCACCCGGCGGCCGGCGATGAGCATCAGGGCAATGAAGGCCGACACCTGCAACAGGGTTTGCCCAATGGTCATCCACAAGGGTTGCGATTCGGCTGCCGGCACTCCCGCCGTGCCGCCCAGGACGCCGGCCAGCGGCGGCAGCAAGACCAGCACCAGCACGGTGGCCAGGTCCTCGACCACCAGCCAGCCGACCGCGATGCGGCCGTTCATGCTTTCGAGCACGCCACGGGCTTCCAGGGCCTTGAGCAACACCACGGTACTGGCGCACGACAGGGCCAGGCCGAAGATCAGACTGCTGCCCCAGCTCCATCCCCACCACCGCGCCACCAGCATGCCCAGCACCGTAGCCAATGCCATCTGCACCACGGCACCAGGCACGGCGATGCGTTTGACCGCCAGGAGGTCGTTGACCGAGAAGTGCAGGCCGACGCCGAACATCAGCAGCATGACGCCTATCTCGGAGAGCTGGGAGGCCAGATGCGCATCGGCCACGAAACCGGGCGTGCTGGGGCCGATGATGATACCGGCCACCAGATAGCCGACCAGCGCCGGCACCTTGATGCGCTCGGCAAGGAACCCGAGGATCAGGGCGATGCTGAAGCCAGCGGCGAGCGTGGTGATCAGGGGGATGCTGTCTTCCATTCCGGGGCCGCGAAAGTTGGACGAATCGGATCCTCGCAGCCGCTGCAGCGGCAGGTGTGGCCTGCAGCTCAGATATGACGATCTCGACCACGCCGTACAAGGATATCGTATCGGCTGCCGACTTTCCGTCTCGCCGAGGTCGGTGCCCTGGCACTCACGGCGTCATGTCTCGGGGCCAAAGCTGCGTTTGCATCACGGTGGCGAGTCGTCCCGCATGCGGGACACGTCCATTCATGCACCGGCGGTAAGTCGTCGTGGTCTCGGCGGCCACCGGCGCGCAGACAGTCTGCGGGCGGCGCGTGGTGCCGGGCACGTCGCGCGGCTGGGTGCCAGCGGTGTCCCGGCAGATGCCGGAGATCGGGCCGGCCGCGGCCGCCTTCGCGCCGCGACGCGCAGCCGCCGCGACTCACAGCCCGCCGTCGGCGGTCCCCGCCTGCGACAGCGCCTCATATCCGGCCGTCACGTCGAACAGTTCCTCGTCGATCGCGCTTTGCCGTTCGCTGTGGAAGCGGCTGCGCAGGCTGTCCAGCAGTTCGTCGATGTTCTTGTCGGCGCGCTCCATCGCCGCCAGGCGGCTGGCGTTCTCGCTGGCGAGCGATTCGGCGCACGCGCTGAACAGCGAGATAAAGAGATGCTCGCGGATCAGCGCGCGCAGCGTCGCGGTGCCGTCGCCGATCACCTGCGGCGGGTTGCGCGTGGGCCAGCGCTGCGCGAGCAGGGCGGCCAGCCATTGCGCGTCGAGCGGCAGCAGGCGCTGCGCCACCGGCCGGAACTGTGCGCCGGGCTGGGGCTGGTTGTAGAACACGTGGATGCGGGCCTGCTCCGGCTGGCTCCGCTGCGTTTCGGTGTCGAGCTGGAGGCGGTCGACCAGCCGGGCGATGGCCTCGACCGAGCCGGGCACCGCATAGGCGCCGGCCACCGCCACGCCGGCGTCCTCGAGGCGCGCGCGCACGCGCTCGCCGACGGCCCATACCGTGCGCTTGCCGGGCAGGGCCCGCAGCGCCGCGACCGCGTAATCGGCGATGATCTCGTTGAACTGGCCCACCAGCCCCTGGTCGGAGCCGAACACGATGGCGCCGAGGCTGTCCGCCGCGGTGGCCTTTTCTTCCCGGAGCGTGGAGACCGCGGCGCCGAGCGGGCGCAGGCACGCGCCCAGGCTCAGCGTGACCGCGCGCCGGTAGTCGGCCAGCGCGAGCACGGACTGCTCGTACTGGCTGATGCTCGATGCCGCCAGCGCGCGCATGGTGCGCACCACGCCTTGCAGCTCGGTGGCGCTGTCGATCTGGTGGCGCAGCGTGGCGGTGGTGTCGCTCATGGCGTCGTGCCGGGGCTGGCGGGCGGCGCGGCGCTGCCCGCCGCGGGCTGGAACGGCGCCAGCGCCGCGCGCGCGATGGCGACGACCGCCTGCGTGTCTTCCTTGCCCGGCTTGCCTGGCGCCTCGAGGCGGGCGGCGAGGGCGTCCGGGATGGCGGCCGCCGCCGCGCACACGGCGCGCTGGGCTGCTTCCATGCGCTCCAGCGGCACGGTGTCGAACAGGCCCGCGCTGAGCGCGCTGAGGATGGCGACCTGGGCGGGCACCGGAACCGGCTCGGACTCGGCCTGCATGAGGCAGGCGCGGATATGCTGGCCGTGCGCGATGGCCTGGCGGCTGTCGTCGTCGAGGCGGGCGCCGAAGCGGGAGAACGTCTCGAGTTCCTCGAACTGCGCGTAGGCCAGCTTGAGGTCGCCGGCCACGGCGCGGAAGCTGCCGTGCTGCGCCTTGCCGCCGACGCGCGACACCGACTTGCCGACGTCCACCGCCGGCAGCACGCCGAGCTCGAACAGCGTGGGCGAGAGGTAGATCTGGCCGTCGGTGATCGAGATCAGGTTGGTCGGGATGTAGGCCGACATGTCCTGCGCTTCGGTCTCGATGATCGGCAGCGCGGTGAGCGAGCCGCCGCCGCGCGCGGCGCCGAGATGGGTGGCCCGCTCGAGCAGCCGCGAGTGGATGTAGAAGATGTCGCCGGGGAACGCCTCGCGGCCCGGCGGCCGGCGCAGCAGCAGCGACAGCTCGCGGTAGGCGCGGGCGTGCTGGGTGAGGTCGTCGTAGACGACCAGCACGTCGCGCCCGGCTTCCATGAAATGCTCGGCGATGCTGGTGGCGGCGTAGGGCGCGATGTAGGCCAGCCCGGGCGGCTGGTCGCCTTCGGTGACGACCACCACGGTGTAGTCGAGCGCGCCGTTGGCGCGCAGCGTGGCCACGGCCTTGGCCACGGCGGAGGCGCGCTGGCCGATGGCGCAGTAGACGCACAGCACGTCGCGCCCGCGCTGGTTGAGGATGGTGTCGATGGCGATGGCGGTCTTGCCGGTCTGGCGGTCGCCGAGGATCAGCTCGCGCTGCCCGCGCCCGACCGGGATCAGCGCGTCGATGACCTTGACGCCGGTCTGCAGCGGCACCGTGACGGGGGCGCGCTCGAGGATCGGCGCGGCGGCGCGCTCGATCGGCAGCCGCGCGTGCGCCGCCACCGGGCCGAGGCCGTCGAGGGGCCGGCCGAGCGGGTCGATCACGCGCCCGAGCAGGGCCTCGCCGACCGCCACGTCCATCACGCGGCCGGTGCGCTCGACCTGGTCGCCGGCGCCGAGCCGCCAGTAGTCGTCGAGCAGCACCACGCCGACTTCGTCCTCGTCGATGTTGAACGCGATGCCGTACACGTCGCCGGGGAAGCGCACCAGTTCGTCGAAGCCGACGCCGGGCAGGCCCGAGACGTGCGCGACGCCGGTCGCCACGCTGACGACGGTGCCGATTTCCTGCGTGTCCAGCGGCGGCGCGAAGCGCTCGCGCGCCTCGCGCATGGCCGAGAACGCGTGCTCGATGGCGGCCCGCGGAGCGGGCAGGGCGGCGCTCATGGCTGGCCCGCCGCGGCTTGCGGGGCGGGGGCCGCCGGGGCGGCCGGGGTGGCCGGGCTGGCCTGCGCCGCCGCGCGGTCCACGTTCAGCAGCTCGCCGGCGGCGTGTTCCAGCGCGTCGAGGTAATGGTCGACGTTCCACGCCAGCTTCTGGCCGCCGCCGACCAGCTCGATGCCGCCCACCAGTTCCGGGGCGGTCTCGAAGGCCGGCGCAATGCCGCCGCCCAGGCATTCGTCGAGCGCGGCCCGGATGGCGGCGCGCTGCGCCTGCGGCAGGTCGAACGCGCTGCGCACCGCGATGCGCGCCGGCGCCGTCCCGAGCGCGGCGGCGAGGCCGCGCCGGGCCGGCTCGTCGAGCGCGCGCAGGCGCCGCACGAAGACCGCCGCCACGCGCTCCTCGAGGCTGGCCGAGGCCAGGTCTTCCAGCGCGCGGCGCGCGATGGCGAACACCTCGCGCCGCGCCAGCTCGCCGAGCGAGCGCGTCAGTTGCCCGGCCTCGTTGCGCAGCGCGTCCTGGCGCTTGGCGCCGAGATCGTCGGCGGCCTGCCGGGCCGCGTCCATGAGTTGCCGGCGCAGGGCGTCGGCCTCGGCGGTGGCCTGCGCCACCAGCGCCGCGCGCTCACGGTCGAAGGCTTCGTTTTTCCGCCGGAAGGCGTCGCCCTGCTGGCGCGCGGCGGCATCCTTTGCCTCGGCATCGGCGATCTGCGCGGCGATGCGGCTCTCGCGGGCATCGATGGCGTCGAGCACGGGCTGGTAGAGAAAGCGCTTGAGCAGCCAGACCAGCACGACGAAGTTGAGTGCCTGCGCACCGACGGTGAACCAGTCGATCAACATGACTCACCTCTCACCTGAGCGCGGCGCGGGCAATGGCGGCGTTCCAGAACGGATTGGCGAAGATCAGGATCATCGAGACGACGAAGCAGTAGATCGCGGTCGACTCGATCATCGCCAGGCCGACGAAGAGCGTGCGCGTGATGGTGGCGGAGGCGTCGGGCTGCTGCGCCAGCGAGGTGAGGGCGGTGGCGACCGCGCGGCCTTCGGCGAGCGCGGGTCCCATGCAGCCGAAGCCGGTGCACAGGCCGGCGATGGCGATCGACGCTACCGCGATGATGGTCAGGCTGTCCATGAGCTGTTTCCTTGGTTGGGGGTTCGGTTGGATTCAGTTGGGTTCGGGCGACGGGGCCGGTGCCGGCTCCGTCTCGCCGGTGTGGGTGGCGGCCGCGAGATAGACCGCCGCCAGGATGCTGAAGATGTAGGCCTGCACCATGCCGGTGAGCAGGCCGAGCGCGGTCATGACGATGGGAAAGAGGAACGGCGTGATGGTCAGCAGGATGGCGATGATCATCGCCCCGCTCATCATGTTGCCGAACAGGCGCACCGCCAGCGCCAGCGTGCGCGACAGCTCGCTGATGATGTTGAACGGCAGCATCATCACGGTCGGCTCCAGGTACGAGCGCAGGTAGCCGCGCAGCCCCTGGTCGCGGATGCCGTACAGCGGCACCGCCACGAACACGCACAGCGCCAGCGCCAGCGTGGTCGAGAGCGAGCCGGTGGGCGGATCGTAGCCGGGCACGATGGTGCACAGGCTCGCCGCCGCGACGAACAGGAACAGCGTGCCGAGGAAGCCGAGGTAGCGGCGCGGCTGGCGCAGGCCCACGTCCGCGATCTGCTGCTCGATGCCGGTGATGACGATCTCCAGCAGGTTCTGCCAGCGCGAGCGGCGGTGGTCCGGCGAGAGCCGCCGCGTGACCAGCCACGAGCCCAGCCACAGCAGCAGCATCAGCGCCCACGTGAACACGATGGTGGCATTGAGCTTGACGAAGCCGTGCTGCCAGAAGATCCACTGGTCAGGGCTGAGGCGCATGGCTGCCCTCCCCGCGGCCGGCCGCCTGTTGCGCGGTCTGCTCCGCCGGTTCCGTGCGCGTCATGCGCATCACGACGAAGCGCGCCGCGGTGAAGCCCGCCAGGCACGCCGCCATGCGTTCCCATTGTCCCGCGCCGATCCAGTAGAAGCCCAGCAGCGTGACGCCCGTGCGCAGCAGCAGGCTGCCCAGTTGCCACAGCGCCGCGCGGCCCGGCGACAGGCCCGGCGAGAGGGTTTGCCGCACCGTCCACCACAGCCCGCCGAAGAAGAAGGCGCCGAGCGCGCCGCCGGCCAGCCCCGCGAGCAGCAACGCCGCCATGTCATGCATCTGCATCGTCCTGACCTTCCTTGTCTTGCCGCATGGCCGCGTCTTCCCGTGCGACCCAGCGCCATGCATTGAAACAGCCGAGCACCAGCCCGGCCACCAGCAGCGCCAGCACCCACGAGTGCCGGCCCGGATAATGCTCGTCCAGCCAGATGCCCAGCGCCGCGCCGAGCAGCGTCGGCACCACCACCGACCAGCCGACCAGCCCCATCATGCCGAGCCCGGACCAGACCCCGGGCACGCGCTGGCGCCGCGCCCACAGCTTGCGCCGCGCCTTGGCGCCGACCTTGCCGGCCAGCGTGGGCGCGGGCTCCGGCGGCGGCGCCTGCGGTCCCGCTTCCGGTCCCGCTTTCGGCTCCGTTTCTTTCGGCTCCGCCCTGTGCCCCGGCCGCGGTCCCGGCGGCGCCGTCATGGCGCCGTCCCGCGCAGCCTGGCGATGCGGGACAGGAAGCCCGTCTCCAGCTTGGCCATGACCGTGCGCAGGCTCAGCGCCTGCTCGTCGAGCGCGAGGAACTCGCGCTCCACCGTGCGGCGCAGCTGCGCGAGGTCGGTGCCGGCCATCGCCTGGCGCACCGACACGCGCACCTCGAGTCCGGTCTTCACCAGCACGCCCTGGTCGATGGCGATGAACACCTCGCCTTCGTCCGGCGTCTCGAACACCAGGATGCCGGGCGCGAGCGCGGCCACGCAGTCGAGGCGGTGCGGCAGCATGCCGAACGAGCCTTCGGCGGTTTCCGCGACGATGCGCGACACCCCGGGCTTGCGCAGGAACACGCGGAAGGGCAGCAGCACTTCAAGCTGCATGCTGTCCGGCGGCATCCGGCACCTCGGCGGGTTGGGGGGTGGCGGGCTTGCTTCTGGCCTCGGAGATCGGCCCGATCATGTAGAGCGCGCTCTCCGGGTAGTCCTTGAATTCGTCGCGCAGGATGCGCTCGCAGCCGTCGAGCGCGTCCGCCAGGCTGACGGTCTTGCCCGGGATGCCGGTGAACTGCTCGGTGGTGAAGAACGGCTGCGTCAGGAAGCGTTCCAGGCGGCGCGCGCGCGCCACCACGTTGCGGTCGGACGCGGAGAGCTGCTCGAGCCCGAGCATGGCGATGATGTCCTTGAGCTCGGCGTACTGCGCCAGCGTGCGCCGGATGTCCTGCGCCAGTTGATAGTGGTGCGCGCCGACGATGCCGGGCGTGGCCATCATGGAGTTCGACTGCAGCGGATCGACGGCCGGGTAGAGGCCTTCGCTGGCGCGCTTGCGCGACAGCACGATGGAGGCGGACAGGTGCGAGAACGTATGCACGGCCGCCGGGTCGGTGAAGTCGTCGGCCGGCACGTAGACCGCCTGGATCGAGGTGATGGCGCCGGTGTCGGTGTTGGCGATGCGCTCCTCCAGCCCCGACAGCTCCGTGCCCAGCGTCGGCTGGTAGCCGAGGCGCGACGGCATCTGGCCCATCAGCCCGGAGACCTCCGAGCCGGCCTGGATGAAGCGGAAGATGTTGTCGATCAGCAGCAGCACGTCGCGATGCTCGTCGTCGCGGAAATACTCGGCCATCGTCAGCGCCGCGTGGCCGACGCGGAAGCGCGCGCCCGGCGGCTCGTTCATCTGGCCGAAGACCATCACCATGTCGGCCAGCACGCCGGCCTCGCGCATGTCGTGGTAGAGCTCCTCGCCTTCGCGGCAGCGCTCGCCGATGCCGCAGAAGATGCTCACGCCCTGGTGGTGGCCGACCATGTTGTGGATCAGCTCGGTGAGCAGCACGGTCTTGCCCACGCCGGCACCGCCGAACAGCCCGGCCTTGCCGCCGGTCTCGAGCGGCAGCAGCACGTCGATGGCCTTGATGCCGGTCTCGAACACGACCGAGCGCGTGGAGCGTCGCGCCAGCGGCGGCGGCGCGCGGTGCACCGAGCGCCAGCGCACGTCCTGCGGCGGCGGCAGGCGGTCGATGGGCTGGCCGAACACGTCGAACATGCGCGACAGGATGCTCGCGCCGACCGGCGCCTGCAGCGGCGCGCCGCTGTCGCGCACCGCCATGCCGCGCGCCAGCCCCTGGGTGGAGGTCAGCGCGATGCAGCGCACGTGGCGCGCGTCGAGCTGGGACAGCACCTCGATGGCGATGCGGCCGTCCTCGCCGGCGCGCAGCAGCGTGCGGATCGGCGGCAGCGCGGCCTCGAAGCGCACGTCGACCACGCTGCCGCGCACCGCGGCGATCACGCCGCGACTGGTCTCGCCGCCCGTGCCGTCACCCGTGCCCGCCGGCGCCTGCCATGTCGGTTCCACACTGTCTCTCACACCGTCCTCCACGGGCATTTGTGCCACTGCACAATCATGCGCTCCCGTCATCGGGGGAAGTTGACGCATGTCAACTTTCGGAGCGCGCCCCGCCTGCGCGGCCGCCGGCGCGGCAAGTGCGCGTTGCGCCGCGCGGCCCATGCACTATCATGGCGCAGCCCCGACCCAGACCGCAAGCATCATGACCCTGCCTCCGACCCCGCCCGCCACCGGCGACTTCCTGCCCGGCATGCCCTTCCGCCACTACAAGGGCGGCGCCTACGCCATCACCGGGCTCGGCCTGCTCGAGTCCGACCTGTCGCGCGTGGTGGTGTACCAGTCGATGCGCGACCGCAGCGAGCTGTGGGTGCGCCCGCTCGCCGTGTTCACCGAGACCGTGGCGACGCCGCAGGGCGCGCAGCCGCGCTTCGCGCCGGATTGGCCGGCGGCGCTGGCCTGCCTGGACTTCCTGCCGCGCGCCGCGGTGCTGCAGGCGCTGGCCTGCTACGACGCGCCGTACCGCCGCTACCACGACCGCCGCCACGTGCTGGAGATGTTCGCCGTGGCGCAGGCGCGCGGCCTCGCGCTCTCGCCCGCGCAGGCGCTGGCGGTGCTGTGCCACGACGCGGTCTACGTGCCGGGGTGCGAGCACAACGAGGCCGCCTCCGCGGCGCTGATCGAGACCGTGGCCGGCGGCGCGGATGCCGCGGTCATGGCGCTGGCCGCGCGCATCGTGATGGATACCCGCGGGCATCGCGCCTCGGTGCCCGAATCGGAACCGGTGCTGGACCTCGACCTGTGGCGCCTGGCTGCGCCGGCGGCGGATTTCGACGCCTACACCGAGGCGGTGTTCGAGGAAAACCGCGCGCTGCTGGCCAGCCGCTCGGGCTTGTCCGGCGAGGCGTTGCGGGCGGACTTCATGGCGCGCCGCGTCGCCTTCCTGCAGGCGATGGCGCGGCGCGAGCGCCTGTTCCTGACGCCGGCCTTCGCCGATTGCGAGGCGCGGGCGCGCGCCAACATCGCGCGCATGGCGGCCGGGGCCTGAGGCGATGGAGGCCGTCCGTGGCGCCGATGCGTGGCTCACGCCGCTTGCCGCGCTGGGCGCGGTCGGCCTGCTGGCCGTGTTCGTGCTGTTGCTGCTGGGCGTGGTGCGCGGCCTGCTGCTGGTGATCCGGCCGCTGGTGCGCCGGCTCGACGGCGCGCGCCTGCGCGGGCGCGACGCGCTGCTGGCGCGCGCCGGGCCGCCGTGGCCGCGCCTGCTGCGCGTGCTGGAGCGCGTGCTGGAGCGGGATGTGGCCGAGCTGCTGTTGCTGGCCACCGCCGGCGCATTGCTGCTGGCGTGCGCCGCGGCGCTGCTGTGGCTGGGCGCGGCCATCGCCCACGGCGCGCCGCTGGTGCGGCTGGACGAGGCCGTGTTCGCGCAGTTGCGCGCGTGGCGGCGGGACTGGCTCGACGTGGCGATGGTGGCCATCACCGAACTGGGCGGCGCGCGCGTGTCGGTGGCGGTGGCGCTGGCCGTGCTGGCGTGGCTGGCATGGCGCCGCGCGTGGGTGGCCGCGGCCTACTGGGTGGGCGCGCTGCTCGGCGCGCGCGCCTGCGTGATGGTGCTCAAGCTGGCGCTGGCGCGCGGGCGGCCCGCCAGCATCTACGATGGCCTGGAGTCGTTCTCGTTCCCGAGCGGCCACGCCGCCAGCAGCATGGTGACGTATGGCTTCCTGGCCTTCCTGCTGTGCCTGCGTCAGCCGTGGCGCGTGCGCATGCCGGTGGTGGCGCTGACCGCGGTGGCGGTGGCGCTGATCTGCCTGTCGCGACTCTACCTGGGCATGCACTGGCTGTCCGACGTGCTGGCCGGCTGCGCGCTGGGTTTCGCGTGGATCGTGCTGCTGGGCACCGCCTACGCGGCGCTGCACGCGCCGGAGCGGCTGGCGCCGCTGCGCCTGGGCGCGCTTGCCGCGGCCGCGGCGCTGGCGGCGGGCGCGTGGATCCTGGTGTTCCGGCTGGACGAGACGGTGGAGCGCTACCGCCGCGCGCTCACGGCTGGGACGGCGCCGGCGGCGGCAGCCTCGACACCAGCAGCTGGTCGATCTTGTGATGGTCGATGTCCAGCACTTCGAAGCGGTAGCCCGCCGCCTCGATGAACTCGGACTTCTTCGGGATGCGCTTGAGCGAGTAGATCACCAGTCCGGCGGCGGTGTCGACGTAGTCCTCGCCGGGCAGATCGTCGAGCTCCAGCGCCTTCTTGAGGTCCACCAGCGGCGTCAGGCCGTCCACCAGCCACGAACCGTCGTCGCGCCGCACGATCTGCTCGTCCTCGCTGGAATAGATGATGTTGCCCATCAGCGCGCCGACGATGTCGTCCAGCGTGACGATGCCCACCACCAGCCCGTACTCGTTCATCACCACCGCGAAGCTCTGGTGCATCTCGCGAAAGCGCGTGAGCGCCTCGGTCAGCGTGAGCGTGTCGGGGATCACCAGCACGTTCTTGTCGTGGTGCTTGCCGATGTTGCCGATGTTGCCGATCACGCCGGTGGTGTCGTCGGCCAGGAACATCTGCAGGATGTCCTTGGAGTCGATGTAGCCGAGCACGTCGTCGAGGTTGTGCCCGCACACCGGGTACTGCGCGTGCGGGTGGTTGACCAGCTTGCGGCGCAGGCTGTCGGCGGGCTCGTCCAGGCCGATGTAGACCACGTCGTCGCGCGGCGTCATCACCGCGGTGACGTTCTTGGCGTCGAGCTCGAACACGTTCTCGATCAGGTGGATCTCGTGCTTGTGCAGCACGCCGGCCTCGGCGCCGGCGTCCACCATCGCCGCGATGTCTTCCGAGGTGATCTGGTCGATCTGCTTGGTGGGCAGGCCGAACAGGCGCAGGGTGGCGTCGGCGCTGGCGTTGAACACCCAGACCAGCGGCTTGAAGACCTTGATCATGGTCAGCATCGGCCCGATCACCAGCAGCGCGCAGGGCTCGGGAAAGCTCATGGCGATGCGCTTGGGGATCAGGTCGGCGAACTGGATGAACAGCAGCGTGACCACCAGGAACGAGCCGACGTTGGCGATCTGCCCGGCGGCCGCGGCGTCGAAGTAGGGCAGCAGCGCCGCGTGCAGCAGGTCGGAGACGTGCTTCTCGCCGACGATACCGGCGAGGATGGCCACGCTGTTGACGCCGATCTGCACGATGGTGAAGAAATTCCCGGGCTCTTCCTTGAGCAGCATGATCTTGGTGGCGCGGCGGTCGCCGCGCTCGGACAGCGTCTGCAGCTTGGTGCGGCGCGATGCGGTCAGCGCGATCTCGGAGGTCGAGAAGAAGGCGCTGATCAGGATGAGCAGGAGCAGGATTAGGGCGAACATAGGTTTCAGGAAGCACCAGATGGGCGCTTCAGGCTGTCTGATGATGGTGCACGGCGCATGGGGCTGTCAAATTCCGGGCGCCGGCGGGCGCTACCTGGGGACGTGTTCGAAGCTGACCGCCGGCGCTTCCAGGCGCGCGGGCAGCGTGGCCGCGAGCTGCAGCGCGGCGCCGGCGAACTGCGCGCGCATGTCGTCGGCCAGGCTGGAGCTGCCGCGGTGGCTGGCGCGCAGGGCCTGGATCTCGAAGGCCAGCGCCGGCTTGACCGTGTGCAGCGAGACCCGTTCCGGGCTGGCGCCGAGCGCGGTGTACTGGTCGAGCAGGGTCAGGCCGAGGCCCGCGTCGACCAGCGCCAGCGCCAGCGAGTAGGTCTGGACTTCCAGCATCGAGCGCGGCTCGAGCGCGTTGCGCGCGAGCGTCTGGCGCACCAGCAGGCCGAGCGAGCTGTTGTCGTCGTAGGCGATGAAGGGGCGCTCCACCAGCCGCTGCATCGGCACGTCGGCGCGCCGCGCGCGCGGCGAGGACGGCAAGAGCGGCTCGCCGCGCGGCACCGCCAGCAGCATCTGCCCGCTGGCCACCGGCTCGCTGGCGATGGCCTCGTGGCGCGGCGGCGCGAAGGCGAAGCCGAGGTCGATCTGGTTGGCCAGCAGGCCCTGCACGATCTCGTCGGTATGGTGGGTCAGCACCTGCACCTGGGTGTCCGGGTGGCGCGCGCAGAAGCGGCGCACGGCGGGCACCAGCAGCGGGTTGGCGAGGCTGGGCGTGGCCGCCACGCGCAGCCGGCCCGCGCCCTTGTGGCGCAGGCTCTCCGAGACGCGCCGCACGCGCTCGATCTCGCCGTAGAGCCGCTCCACGTCGCCGTACAGCGCGGTGGCCTCCGGCGTGGCCTGCAGGCGGCCCTTGACGCGCTCGAACAGGCGGAAGCCGAGCGTGGCCTCGGCGTGCTGCAGCACGCGCGTCACCACGGGCTGGGAGACGTGCAGCAGGCGCGCGGCCTCGCTGACGGTGCCGGTCAGCATGACGGCGCGGAAGATCTCGATCTGGCGCAGGCGCATCGGAGGTGGGCGTGGACGGGAAAGGGAAGGGGCGGCCGGGCATCCATAGCCTGAGGACATATTCTGGCACGTATTCGCATTAGGCAAGCCGGCGCGGCTGGTCTACGCTCTCGCGGATCGGATCGAATGGCGGCGAGGCAGGCAATGAAGGTGGTGATCGTGGGGGCGGGGGTGATCGGCATGAGCACGGCGTGGCGGCTGGCGGCCGACGGGCACGAGGTCGCGGTGCTGGAGCGCCGCGCCGGCCCGGGCGAGGAAACCAGCTTCGCCAACGGCGGCCAGCTGAGCTACAGCTACGTGGCGCCGCTGGCCGGGCCGGGCGTGCTGGGCAAGGTGCCGGGCTGGCTGCTGCGCGCCGATTCGCCGATGCGCTTCCGGCCCTCGCCGGACCCGGCGCAATGGCGCTGGCTGGCGGCGTTCGCGCGCGCCTGCAACGCCGCCGCCAGCGAGGCCACCACGCGCAAGCTGCTGCGCCTGGCGTTCCATTCGCGCGACCTGATGCGGGCTTTCGTCGACGGCGGGCCGGACGACTTCGGCTTCGCGCGGCGCGGCAAGCTGATCGTGCACCGCGACGCCGCGAGCTTTGCCGCGGCGTGCCGCCTGCTCGACTACCAGGCCAGCCTGGGCTGCGAGCAGCAGGCGCTGGACCGCGACGCCACCGTGGCGCTGGAGCCGGCGCTGGCGGGCATCCGCGGCGAGATCGCCGGCGCCATCCATACGCCGAGCGAGGAAGTGGCGGACTGCCATCGCTTCTGCCTGTCGCTGGCACGCTTGCTGCATGACCGTCCCGGCGTGTCGCTGCGCTTCGGCACCGACGTGCGGGGCATCGAGCGCGAGGGCGGACGCGAGGATGGACGTGTCACAGGCGTGCGCACCGCCGCCGGCGTCGAGCGCGCCGACGCGGTGGTGGTGGCCGGCGGCATGGGCAGCGTGGGCCTGCTGCGCCCGCTGGGCCTGCGCGTGCCGCTGTGGCCGCTCAAGGGCTACAGCATCACGGTGCCGATCCGCGACGGCGCCGGCGCGCCGCACATCAGCATCACCGACTTCGCGCGCAAGATCGTCTATGCCCGCATCGGCAACACGCTGCGCGTGGCGGGCATGGCCGACCTCGTGCGCGGCGATACCGCGATCGACCGCCGCCGCATCGCCACGCTGGCCGGCGAGACCCGCGCGCTGTTCGCCGGGGTGGCGCCCGACGCGCAGTCGCCCGCGCAACTGCAGCCGTGGGCCGGCCTGCGCCCGGCCACGCCCAGCGGGCTGCCGCTGGTGGGGCCGTCGCGCGTGCGCGGGCTGTGGCTCAACCTCGGCCACGGCGCGCTGGGCTTCACGCTGGCGCTGGGCAGCGCGAGCCTGCTGGCCGACCGGCTGGCCGGGCGCAAGCCGGCGGTCGAGGCCGAGGATTTCAGCGCGATGGCGGCGTAGCGCCCGCGGCGCGCAGCCAGGACGGGTCCGCTTTGCCGTCGCTTTTTTTACCGCATTCCCTGGCCGTACCGCGGCAACGTCCGCACCGCGCCTGACAACGACACGAGCCACCCTCACAGAGTCGTCCCTCAACCCACGGAGAAACACAAGATGAAACCGCATGCACGCCTGCCCCGCCTGAACCGATTCTCCCGCTGCCTGCTGGCCGCCGCCGTGCTCGCGGGCGCCGCCGGCGCCCCCGGCATGGCCAGCGCCGAGGACGGCGACACGCTGCGCAAGATCAAGGAAACCGGCGTGATCTCGCTGGGCTACCGCGACTCGTCGATCCCGTTCTCGTACACCAATGGCAAAGACGTGATGGGTTACTCGCACGAGATCCTGCTGCAGATCGTCGACAAGGTGAAGGCGCAGTTGCAGATGCCCAACCTGCAGGTCCGGCTGACCCCGATCACCTCGCAGAACCGCATCCCGCTGATGCAGAACGGCACCATCGACATCGAGTGCGGCACCACCACCAACAACCTCGAGCGGCAGAAGCAGGTGGCGTTCTCCAACAGCCTGTTCGTCTACGGCCTGCGCATGCTGACCAAGAAGGACTCGGGCGTGAAGGACTTCCCCGACCTGAAGGACCGCAACGTGGTGACGACCGCCGGCACCACCGACGAGCGCCTGCTGGTCAAGATGAACGGCGAGAAGGCCATGAACATGAACCTGATCAGCACCAAGGACCACGGCCAGTCCTTCCTGATCCTGGAAAGCGGCCGCGCGGTGGCCTTCGTCATGGACGAGCCGCTGCTGTACGGCGAGCTGACCAAGGCCAAGAACGCCGCCGACTGGGTGGTGGTGGGCACGCCGCTGCAGACCGAGAACTACGCCTGCATGTTCCGCAAGGACGATCCCTCGTTCAAGAAGCTGGCCGACGACGTGATCGCCGGGCTGATGACCAGCGGGCGCGCCGAGCAGCTCTACAAGAAGTGGTTCCAGTCGCCGATCCCGCCGCGCGGGCTCAACCTCAACTACCCGCTGTCGGCCGACATGAAGGACCTGTACGCGCATCCGAACGACAAGGCGTTCCAGTAGGGCGCGCGGGTTCCGGGCGGGCCGCCCGGCCCGGCAGGCGGGGCCGCGGAGTTGCGCAAGGCGGGAAGGCGGACTACGCTCCTAATGCGGATATTCGCCGCCCGTCCTGTCTGGAGACCCCATGCAATCACTTCGACTTCGCACCGGCTGCCGCAAGGCCGTGTCCGCCGTGCTGTTTGCCGCTGCGCTGCTGGCCGCCGGCGCCGTCGCCCACGCTGCCGACCTGCTCGACACCGTCAGGCAGGCCGGCGTGCTCAGGATCGGCGTGGAGGGCACGTATCCCCCGTTCAACTACCGCGGCGCCAACAACCAGCTCGACGGCTTCGACGTCGACGTGGCCAGGGGCGTGGCGTCCCGGCTGGGCGTCAAGCCCGAGTTCGTCACCACCGAGTGGAGCGGCATCATTGCCGGGCTGCAGGCCGGCAAGTTCGACGTCATCGTCAACCAGGTCGCGGTCACGCCGGCGCGCAGGCAGGTGCTGGACTTCTCCACGCCCTACGTCTACTCGGCCGCGCAACTGATCCAGCGCAAGGACGACAAGCGCCAGTTCAAGTCGCTGGAGGACCTCAAGGGCAAGAAGCTTGGCGTGAGCCTGGGCAGCAACTACAACGAGCTGGCCAAGTCGGTGGACGGCATCGACGTCAGGACCTATCCCGGCGCGCCCGAGTACCTGCGCGACCTCGCCGCGCAGCGCGTGGACGCGGCGCTCAACGACCGCCTGATGGTCGGCTACCTGATCAAGACCGCCAACCTGCCGCTGCGGCCCGGCGCGATCGTCGAGGGCGGCGGCTCCGAGGTGGCGATTCCGTTCCGCAAGGACAACCCGAAGTTCGCGCAGGCCATCGACCGCGCGCTGGAAGACATGCGCAAGGACGGCTCGCTCGCCAGGCTGTCGGCGAAGTGGTTCGGCGGCGACGTGACCAGGCCCGCCAGGTAGGCCGGCAGGCTCGCGCGCGCTCATGTCCGCCCTGCAACTGGTCGTCGCTTCCCTGCCCGTGCTGATGCAGGGCGTGCTGCTGACCATCAAGTTCGCGCTGCTGTCGATGGCGTTCGGGCTGGTGGCCGGCGTGGTGGTGGCGCTGATGGGCATCGGCCACCAGCCGGTGCTGCGCGCGCTCGCGCGCGCCTACGTCAGCATCATGCGCGGCACGCCGCTGCTGGTGCAGATCTTCGTGGTGTACTACGGGCTGCCGGGCATCGGCATCGCGCTGGAGCCGACTCCGGCCGGCGTGCTGACGCTGAGCCTCAACGTGGGCGCCTATCTTTCCGAGAGCATGCGCGGTGCCATCCTCGGCATTCCGCGCGGGCAGTGGCTGGCCGCCTACAGCCTGGGCCTGACGCCGGGCCAGACGCTGCGCTACGTGGTCGGGCCGCAGGCGCTGCGCCTGGCGGTGCCGAGCCTGTCCAATAGCCTCATCAGCCTGATCAAGGACACCTCGCTGGTGTCGGTGATCACCGTGACCGAGCTGCTGCGCACGGCGCAGGAGGTGATCGCCGCCACCTACCAGCCGCTGCCGCTCTACCTGGCGGTGGCGGCGATCTACTGGGTGCTGAGCACGGTCCTGTCGCAGGCGCAGCGGCTGCTGGAGCGGCGGCTGTCGCTGCCGGGCAGGCATTAGGCGCGGGGACGCGCCGCGGTAAAAACAAAAGCCAGCCTGAAAGGCTGGCTTTTGTTTTTTCGATGAGGCTTCGCTCGACCCCGGGGTTTGCTCCGCTCGCCCATCGCATGGGAGCGCGGAGCAAACCACCGCGTTGTGGCGGTGCCTTGCGCGCTTACGCCGCTTCCCTGATCCGCTGCGCGATGTGCGCGAGCGCTTCTTCCACCTGGTCCACCAGGATCAGGCACAGGTCGCCGGCCTGCAGGTGCGCCAGCGCGGTATCGATGGCGAGGAACTCGCCGCGGATCTCCTCCACCGTGCTGGCGCGCTGCGCGCCTTGCAGGCCTTCGCGCAGCAGCGCCAGCACCTCGCCGTCCTCGCGGCCGCGCTGGCACTGGTCCTGGTACAGCACCACTTCGTCGAACACGCCGCCGAGGATCTCGGTCTGGCGGCGGATGTCGACGTCGCGGCGGTCGCCGGCGCCGCTGATCACCACCGAGCGGCGCTTCGCGGGCATGCTTTCGATGGCGTCGCACAGCGCCTGGATCGCGTCCGGGTTGTGGCCGTAGTCGGCGATCAGCGTGGCGCCCTTGTAGTCGAACACGTTGAAGCGGCCCGGGGCGGTGGCGGCGTCGTTGACGAAGGTGGCCAGGCCGCGGCGGATCGCGTCCCAGTCGATGCCGAGCGCCCACGCCGCGGCGACGGAGGACATCGCGTTCTCGACCTGGAAGCCGATGGTGCCGCCGCGCGTGAGCGGGATGTCCGCCAGCGCGATGCGCACCTGGCTGTCGCCTTCGGTGGCCACGATGTGGCCATCCTCGACGAACACCACGCGCTTGCCCTGCGCGCGGTGCGTGGCCATCACCGGGTTGTTGGTGTCGGCGGCGAAGAAGGTCACGGCGCCGGGGCAGGCGTCGGCCATGCGCACCACCATCGGGTCGGCGGCGTTGAGCACGGCCATGCCGTGCGGCGCCACGTTCTGCACGATCACGCTCTTGAGCACGGCCAGGTCTTCCACCGTGCTGATGTAGGACAGGCCGAGGTGGTCGCCTTCGCCCACGTTGGTGACGACGGCCACGTCGCAGCGGTCGAAGGCCAGGCCTTCGCGCAGCAGGCCGCCGCGCGCGGTCTCGAACACCGCGGCGTCGACGTCGGGGTGCATCAGCACGTTACGCGCGCTGCGCGGGCCGCTGCAGTCGCCGGTGTCGATGCGCTCGCCCTGGATGTAGACGCCGTCGGTGCCGGTCATGCCCATGCGCAGGCCGCTGCCGGCGAGCAGATGGGCGATCAGGCGCACCGTGGTGGTCTTGCCGTTGGTGCCGGACACCGCCACCACCGGGATGCGGCCGTCGTCGCCGTCGGCGAACATGGTGGAGACGATGGCCTCGCCGACCGCGCGGCCCTTGCCGTAGGACGGCTGCAGGTGCATGCGCAGGCCCGGCGCGGCGTTGACCTCGACGATGCCGCCGGCCTGTTCCTCGAACGGCTTGAGCACGGTCTCGCAGACCGCGTCCACGCCGCAGATGTCGAGCCCGACCATCTGCGCCGCGGCCACGGCGCGCGCGGCCATGTCGGGGTGCACGTCGTCGGTGACGTCGGTGGCGCTGCCGCCGGTGGAGAGGTTGGCGTTGTTGCGCAGGACCACGCGCGTGCCCTTGGGCGGCACCGTGTCGGCGGTCAGGTTCTGCTTGGCCAGCACGGCCAGCGCGATGTCGTCGAAGCGGATCTTGGTCAGCGAGGTGGCGTGGCCCTCGCCGCGGCGCGGGTCGCGGTTGACCTCGTCGACCAGCTCGCGCACGGTGTGCCTGCCGTCGCCGGTGACCTGGGGCGGGTCGCGGCGCGCCGCGGCCACCAGGTGCTTGCCCACCACCAGCAGGCGGAAATCGTGCCCCGGGATGTAGCGCTCGACGATCACGTCCGAGCTGATGTCGGAGGCGACCTCGAAGGCGGCGTTGATTTCCTCGCGGGTGCGGATGCGCACGGCCACGCCCTTGCCCTGGTTGCCGTCGCGCGGCTTGACCACCACCGGCGCGTTGATCTCCTGGGCGGCGGCCCAGGCCTGGTCGGCGTCGGTCACGGTGCGGCCCAGCGGCACCGGCACGCCGGCGGCGTGCAGCAGGGTCTTGGTGAGGTCCTTGTCCTGCGCGATCGATTCCGAGACCGCGCTGGTCATGTCGGTTTCGGCGGCCTGGATGCGGCGCTGCTTGCTGCCCCAGCCGAACTGCACCATGCTGCCCTGGGTCAGGCGGCGGTAGGGAATGCCGCGCGCCACGGCGGCGTAGACGATGGAGCCGGTGCTCGGCCCCAGGCGCACGTCCTCGTCGAGTTCGCGCAGGCGGTGCAGCGCGTCGGCGAGGTCGAACGGCATGTCGTCGCGCGCGGCGCGGCACAGCGTGGCGGCCAGTTCCAGCGCGAGCCGGCCGACTTCCTCCTCGCTGTACTGCACCACCACCTGGTAGGTGCCGGGCTCGACCGTGGGCGCGGTGCGGCTGAAGCTGACCGGGCAGCCGGCCTCGGCCTGCAGGCGCAGCGCGGCGCATTCGAGCGCGTGCGCGAGCGAGACCACGCCTTCGTTGTCGTCGGGCCGCAGCGGGCCGACTTCGGGGAAGCGCGCGCGCAGGCGCTCTTCGAAGCCGGGCAACTGGGCCAGCGTGTGGGCCTCGTCGGAGCACGAGACGATGGCCTCGATGGCGGTGTGGCGGCACCACAGGTTGGGGCCGCGCAGGGCCCGGATACGTGAGACTTCCATGAAATCAGTTTCCTCTGGGATCCGTTCTTCTGCGTTCCGGATCAGGCGCGGCGGCCCGGCTGGCCCATCCACTGGTGGACCTGGTCGATGGTGGGCAGGGTCGAGCCCTCGTCGCATTGCAGCACCAGCAGGTCGCCGGCCACCACTTGCGCAAGCGCGGCCTCGACCGCCTGGCGGCGCGAGCCTTCGTCGATGATCTTGGTCACGCGGCGGCCTTCGTACAGGCCCTGCTTGAGCAGCGCGCGGGCTTCGGCGTCGGGCAGCGCGCTCTCCACGGAGCGGTCCTCGCACAGGAACACGCGGTCGAAGGCGGCGCCCAGGATCTTGCCCTGCCGGACCATGTCCTCGTCGCGGCGCGGCAGGCCGGCGCCGTACACCACCACGCGGCGCTCGGTCGGGAAGCGCTCCAGCGCCGCCACCAGCGCTTCCAGCGCGGGGGCGTTGTGGGCGTCGTCGATCACCACGATGGCGCCGTTGCGCTCGAACAGCGTGAAGCGGCCCGGCACGTCCACCTGGCCCACGTCGAACGTCACCACGCCGGCGCGGATCAGGTCGTGCGAGATGCCCAGCGCCCAGCCGGTGGCCACGGCCGCCAGCACGTTCTCGACCTGGAAGGCCACGCGGCCGGCGTAGGTGAGGGGAATCGCGGCGACGTCGGCCAGCGGCGTCTCGCGGCTGCCGGTGGCCAGCACCACCTTGCCGTCGCGCACGAAGACCGCGCGTTTGCCGGCCGCGCGGTGCGCGGCGATGGCGGGCAGGTCGGCCGACAGGCCGAAGAAGATCACGTCGCCGTCGCACAGTTCGGCCATCTCGACCACCAGCGGGTCGCGCGCGTTGAGCACGGCCACGCCGCCGTCGAGCACCACGTCGACCTGGGTGCGCAGCACGTTGTACATCTTGCCGATTTCCTCGACGTAGTACTGGCCGAGGTGGTCGGGCACGTCGATGTTCGTGACCACGCCGACCTGGCAGCGGTCATAGGCGAGGCCCTGGGAGAGGATGGCGCCGCTGTCGTTCTCGAGCACGGCGGCATCGACCGCGCGGTTCATCAGGATGCGGTGCGCGGCGTCCCAGTTGGCGCGGTCGCCGGCTTCGACCTGGCGGCGGTCCAGGTAGAGGCCGTCGCTGCAGGCCAGGCCGGTGTGCTTGCCGGACAGTTGCAGCAGGCGCGCCACCAGCTTGGCCACCACGGTCTTGCCGTTGGTGCCGGTGATGCCGACCACCGGGATGCGGCCGTTGTCGTCGCCTTCGCCGGCGGGGAACAGGTGGTCCACCACGGCGCGGCCGACCGGGCGCGCCTCGCCGTTGGAGGGCTTGAGGTGCATCAGCAGGCCGGGGCCGGCGTTGACCTCGACGATGGCGCCGCGCTGCTCGGCGAGCGGGCGCGAGATGTCCTGCGCCACCAGGTCCACGCCGGCGATGTCCAGGCCCACCACGCGGGCGGCCAGCGAGGCATGCGCGGCCACGCTCGGGTGCACGCGGTCGGTCACGTCGAAGGCGACGTTGCCGTTGCGCTGGATCAGCACGTGCTTGCCTTCGGGCGGCACCGAGCTGGCGTCATAGCCCTGGCGCCTGAGCTCCAGGCGCGCGGCGGAATCGAGGCGCACCTTGTTGAGCGGGTGGTCCTCGGTGCTGCCGCGGCGCGGGTCGGAATTGATCTGCAGCTCGATCAGCTCGTCGATGGTCGAGCGGCCGTCGCCGGTCACGCTGGCGGTCTCGCCCATCGCGGCGGCCACCAGGCGGCCGCCCACCACCAGCAGGCGGTGTTCGTTGCCGGGCACGAAGCGCTCGACGATGACGCCGCTGCCTTCGTCGATGGCCACCGCGTAGGCGGTCTCGACTTCCTCGCGCGTGGTCAGGTTGGTGAACACGCCGCGGCCGTGGTTGCCGTCGTAGGGCTTGACCACCACCGGCACGCCGATGTCCTCGGCGGCGTCCCAGGCGTCGGCGGCGCTGTCCACCAGGCGGCCTTCGGGCACGGGCACGCCGCACGATTCGAGCAGGCTCTTGGTCAGGTCCTTGTCGCGCGAGATGCTCTCGGCGATGGCGCTGGTGCGGTCGGTCTCGGCGGTCCAGATGCGGCGCTGGCGGCTGCCGTAGCCGAGCTGCACGAGGTTGCCCTCGGACAGGCGGATGGCGGGGATGTCGCGGTCGTCGGCGGCGTCGACGATGCACGCGGTGCTGGGCCCCAGGCAATGCTTGTCGACCAGGCGGCGCAGGTGGTCCACGGCCGCCTGCACGTCGTAGGGGCGGTCCTCGATGGCGGCCATCACCAGGTCGCGCGCGGAGAACAGGGCGGCGCGCGTGACTTCCTCGTGCCAGGCGCGCACCACCACCTTGTAGACGCCGCGGATCGGGGTCTCGCGCGCCTTGCCGAAGCCGCCGGGCATGCCGGCCAGGTTCTGCAGCTCGAGCGTGACGTGTTCGAGGATGTGGCCGGGCCAGGTGCCTTCCTTGAGGCGCTGCAGGAAGCCGCCGCGCTCGCCGATGCTGCAGCGGTGCTCGATCAGCGAGGGCAGCCAGGCCGACAGGCGCTCGTAGAATCCCGGGATGGTGTTGGAGGGAAAGTCCTCCAGTTCCCCGATGTCGACCCACGCCTCCAGCACAGGCCGATATGTCCACATATTCGGGCCGCGCAGCGACATGACATCGAAAATCTCAATGTCCTTCTTTTTCATTGATTTAGCTTGAGGCAGTGGGCGAGTGCCCGAGAAATAGAAGCCTAACCTTTCAGTAACGTTACAACGGTCAGCCGGTTGACTTTCTTGATTAAAAAGCGATTGTGCAGTGCATCAGGGGCGCCCGTGCGTTTGGCCTTATGTATACTGCGGGCAAATTGGCGGGCCGCCAGGGCGCGCCCGCGCTAAATTGTTTCAAGTTATGTCCATGTCCAGGGGACGCAGCATGCTGTGCCAACGATGACCCAACCTTCCTTGCCCGCGATTGATACCGACGCCCCGAACGAACCGTGGCGTAACGAACTCGGCACCCGTCTGGTGCCCGGCGAGGCCGTCCTGGCCTGGCTGGCGGTGGATCTCGACGCGAGGCTGCATTTTACCCAAGGCTGGGTGCTTGTGACGGATCGTCGACTGCTGGCCCGCACGTCGGGCCAGGGCGACTGGCAGGAATGGGCGGTCCAGCCCGGATTATCGCTGCATCACGCCGATCATGCCGGCGTCGGCACGCTCGAGCTGCAGCAGGCCGGTCGCCTGCTGGCAAGCTGGCGCTACACGCTGGGCCACAACCCGGCCGCGCTGCGCCTGATCGACCAGTTCCATGCCCGGCGCGACCTGCCGCAGGCGGGCGCCCAGGGGCTGCCCGGCGCCGAGGCGGTGTGCCCGACCTGCAAGGCGCCGCTGTCGCCCGACGACGAGCAGTGCCCGCAGTGCAGCCGCGACCTGGAGACGCCGCCCTCGACCTGGGCGCTGCTGCGCCTGTGGCGCTTTGCCCGGCCGTACCGCTTCGAGCTGCTGGCCGGTTTCCTGCTGACGCTGCTGTCGACGGCCGCCACGCTGGTGCCGCCGTACCTGACCATGCCGCTGATGGACAACGTGCTGATTCCGTTCCAGAACGGCGTGCCCATCGACTACGGCCGGGTCAAGCTCTACCTCGCCGGCCTGCTGGGCGCGGCGCTGGTGGCGTGGAGCCTGGGCTGGGCGCGCACCTACCTGCTGGCGCGGGTGTCGGAGCGCATCGGCGCCGACCTGCGCACCACCACCTACGAACACCTGCTGCGCCTGTCGCTGGAGTATTTCGGCGGCAAGCGCACCGGCGACCTGATGGCGCGCATCGGCTCGGAAAGCGACCGCATCTGCGTGTTCCTGTCGCTGCATCTGCTGGATTTCGCCACCGACGTGCTGATGATCGTCATGACGGCGGCCATCCTGATCTCCATCAACCCGTGGCTGGCGCTGGTGACGCTGGTGCCGCTGCCGTTCATCGCGTGGATGATCCACCTGGTGCGCGACCGCCTGCGCCACGGCTTCGAGAAGATCGACCGGATCTGGTCCGAGATCACCAACGTGCTGGCCGACACCATCCCGGGCATCCGCGTGGTCAAGGCCTTCGCCCAGGAAAAGCGCGAGGTCGAGCGCTTCCGCGAGGCCAACCGCCACAACCTGGCCATCAACGACCGCGTCAACGCGGTGTGGTCGCTGTTCACGCCGACCGTCACGCTGCTCACCGAGATCGGCCTGCTGGTGGTGTGGATCTTCGGCATCTGGCAGGTCTCGCACAACGCCATCACGGTGGGCGTGCTGGTGGCCTTCCTGACCTACATCAGCCGCTTCTACACGCGCCTGGACTCGATGAGCCGCATCGTCTCGGTCACGCAGAAGGCGGCCGCCGGCGCCAAGCGCATCTTCGACATCCTCGACCACGTCTCGAGCGTGCCGGAGCCGACCCGGCCCGTGCACCTGGAGCGCGTGGAAGGCGCCATCGAGCTGCGCGACCTGGGTTTCCGCTATGGCAACCGCGCGGTGATCCGCGGGCTCAACCTGTCGATCGCGCCGGGCGAGATGATCGGCCTGGTGGGGCACAGCGGCTCGGGCAAGAGCACGCTGGTCAACCTGATCTGCCGCTTCTACGACGTCTCGGAAGGCGCGATCCGCGTCGACGGGGTGGACATCCGCTCGCTGCCGGTGTCGGAGTTCCGCCGCCACATCGGGCTGGTGCTGCAGGAGCCGTTCCTGTTCTTCGGCACCATCGCCGAGAACATCGCCTACGGCAAGCCCGGCGCGACCCGCGAGGAGATCGTCGCGGCCGCGCGCGCGGCCCATGCGCACGAGTTCATCCTGCGCCTGCCGCACGGCTACGACTCGCTGGTCGGCGAGCGCGGCCAGGCGCTGTCCGGCGGCGAGCGCCAGCGCATCTCGATCGCGCGCGCGCTGCTGATCAACCCGCGCATCCTCATCATGGACGAGGCCACCTCGTCGGTGGACACCGCCACCGAGAAGGAAATCCAGAAGGCGCTCGACAACCTGGTGCAGGGCCGCACCACGATCGCCATCGCGCACCGCCTGTCGACGCTGCGCAAGGCCGACCGGCTGGTGGTGATGGACCGCGGCCAGATCGTGGAAGTGGGCGGGCACGAGGAACTGCTGGCCCGCGAAGGCGCCTACTACAAGCTCTACCAGGCGCAGGCCCGCAACGTCGACACCGACGCGGACCCGAGCCTCGATACCGCCGCAGCGGCCAACGTGTAAGCAGGCAGCCTCCATGCAACGACACGAGCAACAACAGCAGCAAGCCGACTTCAAGCTTGCGCGCAACGCGCTGGGCCGCCTGGTGATGACCACGGCGGACGGCACCGTGCACGAAGGCGTGGTGCCGGTGCGCGCGTTTCCGATCGCCGCGCCCGACGACGGCGTCGGCATCATCAGCGCCGACGGCCGCGAGCTGGCCTGGCTGCCGCGCCTGGATACCCTGCCCGCGCCGCTGCGCGAGATGATCGAGGCCGAGCTGGCCAGCCGCGAGTTCATGCCGGAGATCCGCCGCATCCGCTCGGTGTCGACCTTCGCCACGCCCAGTACCTGGGAAGTGGAAACCGACCGCGGCGTCACCTCGCTGGTGCTGCGCGGCGAGGAAGACATCCGCCGCCTGGCCGGCGCCACGCTGCTGATCTCCGACAGCCACGGCATCCACTACCTGCTGCGCAACCTGGCCGGACTGGACAAGGCCAGCCGCAAGCTGCTCGACCGTTTCCTGTAAGCGCGCGGCCCGGGCGGCCGCCTCCGGCCGTCAGTGCTTGCCGGTGAAGATCATGCCGGCCTGGCGGTCGGCGCGCATCACGAACAGGTAGAGCTGGCCGAGCGTGGGCAGGCTGTGCGTGGTGGTGGGGTCGTAGTAGGCAATGCCCGTCATCGTCGTGTTCGGGTAGCGGCACGGCGCCGCGCCGAACTGCAGGCTGACGTTGTAGACCTTGCCCTGGCGCCGCGGCGTCGCGGTGCCCGTGAACGCGCATCCCGCGCCGGCGTCCACGGTGATGTTGCCGGTGGCGTCGACGTGCATGGTGATGCCGTCCGAGCGCATGCCGCTGGTGTCCAGCGCCACCGCGCTGCCCGAGTAATCCCCCCGCAGCCCGTCCACCGTGGCGATGTAGTTGTAGTCCGTGCTGTAGTTCGCGGTGAACGCCGTATTGCGCGCGTTGCGGTAGGTCAGTTGCGTCTGCATCAGCGTGCTGGGCACGAAGCTGCCGTTGAAGTTCGCGGCCGTGAGGTTGTAGCCGGCCGCTTCCAGGTTGAAGTCGAGCCCGTTGTTGTTGGTGGTGAGCGTGTCGTTGTTGCTGCTGTAGTTGCCGGTGATCACGCCCATCGGCACATCGGGCACGCCCGGCGCCGAATAGAAGATGTAGAAGGCGTTCTCGTCGAGCACCAGCACGTTGACGCGCTGCCCGTCCGGCGTGCTGCCGTTGAAGATGCCCGTGCCGATGGCATTGGTGTCGGGCGCCGGCGGCACCACCGGGGTGACGGGGGTGACGGGCGTGGTGGGGTCGGTCGGCGTGCTGCCGGCCGCTGGCGGCGTGCGCACGAGCGCCAGCCCGCTGTCGTTGTCGCCCGCGCCGCCGCATCCCGCGAGGGCGAGCGAGATGGCCGCCGCGCCGATGATTCTCTTCATGTTGCCTCTTGCCGGTTCCGTTTTTTGCCCGGACGAAGCGTACGCTGTCCGGTCGTCGAAAAAAATATCGACTGTAACAGACGATTACAATTTCGCGGCGGCCTCGCGCGGAAGCGGGTGGCGCTTCAGGCCCGGGTCGCCCGCCTGCCCGGCTTGCCCGGCTCCGCGGAGGCGGGCGGCGCGCGTTTCACGCCCGGCGGCATCGGCTGCGACTGCAGCGTGTCCTGCAGCAGGTCCAGCAGCAACTGGGCGCTCGGCGCGAGCGCGCGCAGCGGGCGCGACATCACGCAGATCTCGCGCGTGAGGGTCGGTTCCTGCAATTCCTTCCAACGCAGTGCCTTGTTGCTGTTGCGCTGGAACGAGAGCGCCGGCAGTACCGCGTAATAGTCGCCGCTGGCCAGGACATCGAACAGGTAACTGGTGCTCTCGACTTCGTCGTGATCCTCGTTGAAGGGCGCGAACGAAGGCATGTGCAGGCGCAGGAAATGGCCGATCGCCGTGTCCGCGTTGAAGCCGACATAACGTCCCCAGGTGAGGTCGGACCACCTGACCGGCCGCTTGAGCGCGGCGATCGGCGTGTCGCAATGGCAGACGACGCCGTAGGTATCCGTCATCAGCGGCGTGTACGTCAGCTCGTCGTTGTCCTGGTAACGGCTGTCGATGGCGAAGTCGACCTCGCCTTCCGCCACCAGGCGCTCAGTCTCCTGCGCCGCGGGATTCCGCAGCGAAATGGTGATGTGAGGGTACTGGCGGCGAAACTGCTGCAGCACCGGCACCAGGAACTGGCTAATGACCGAGGCCGCCGCGCCGATCCGTATATGGCCGCGTTCGCCCTGGGCCAGGGCCAGCATGTCCGAGACGGCGCTGTCCAGTCCATTGACCAGCCGTTCGGCCTCCGCCAGGAACCCCGCGGCGTGCGCGGTGAGCGTGACGCGGCGGGTCGTCCGGTCGAACAAGCGCACGCGCAGGCCCGCTTCCAGTTGCTGGATCGTCGCGGTCAGCGCCGAAGGGGTGACGCAGAGACGATGCGCCGCGGCCACGAACGAGCCGGTCTGCGCCACGGTCAGCAGCGCGCGAAGCTGTTTGATGTTGACGTTATGCGCCAAGGCCCGCTCCCATCCCGAATCCGACCCGCGCCGGCCCGCGCCGGCCCGTGGGTCGCCGCATATGATTATTCAATTTATTTTTATAATGATTATAAAAAATTCGTTTGTCAATAATTATGGGCATTCATAGACTGCGGAGCTACGAACTACTCGCCGCATCCAGGCAGTCTTATGCCAACGAAGTCATCGAATTCGGTCCAGCACGCACGCGGGCAGACGATTGCCGAGAAGCTGCTGTCGCGCGCGGCGAATCACGCCGTCCATGCCGGCGACCTCGTGATCTGCCAGCCCGATGCCGCCATGGGGACCGACGGCTCCATTCCCATGGCGCTGCAATATTTCCGGACCATGCAGGACGACGGCGGCCTGCCCCCGCCGGCGTTTCCCGAGCGGTTGGTTTTTGCGCTGGACCACTATGGCGCGTCCTCCGGCGAGCGGGCGCTTGTGCTGCAGGAGACGGCGCGCGACTTCGCGCGCAAGGCCGGCATCTGCGTCTTCGAGACCGGCGAGGGGATCGGGCATCAACTGATGCTGGAGCGCGGCCGGGTGCTGCCGGGCCAGCTGGTGGTCGGGGCCGATTCACATGCCGTCTCCTACGGCGCGCTCAACGCATTCGGCAGCGGGATCGGCTCGTCCGACCTCGCCGGGATTTTCCAGTGCGGCCAGATCTGGCTCAAGGTGCCGGCGTCGATCCGGATCGTCCTGCATGGGCGGCTTCCGCACTACGCAAGCGCCAAGGATGTCGCGCTGACGCTGGCCCGGCGGCTGGGCGCGGGAGGCGCGAACTATTGCGCGCTGGAGTTCGCCGGCCCGGGCGTCGCCACGCTCGACATCGACGACAGGATCGTGCTGGCGAACATGTCCGTGGAAATGGGCGCGAAGGCGGGCATCTTTCCGCACGACCAGGCGACGGATGCCTGGCTGGCTTCGCGCACGAGCACCGCCTATGTTCCCGCCGTCGCGGACGCGGATGCCGAGTACGAGCAGATCATCGAGGTGAACCTGGACGACATCGTGCCCCAGGTCGCCCTGCCACATCGCGTGGACAACGTGACCGACGTGGCGGACAGCGCCGGCACGCGGATAGACATCGTCTATCTGGGGACATGCACCGGCGGGCGTCTCAAGGACTATCGGGAAGCCCTTGACGTGCTTTGCGCGGGGCGCGGCATCGCCGACGGCGTTCGCCTCATCGTGACGCCGGCCTCCAGAGAGATACAGCGGGAACTCGAACGCAGCGGCATGGCGGAGTCGTTCCGCCGCCTCGGCGCCGAATTTCAGGAACCGGGCTGTGGCTCGTGCTGCGGGACCTGCGGCGCGATTCCCGGCGACGGGCAGAAGGTGCTCTCGACCGCGAACCGCAATTTCAAGGGCCGCATGGGCAACCGCGAGGCGGAAATCTTCCTGGCGTCGCCGCGCATCTGCGCCCAGGCCGCGCTGACCGGCAGGCTGGAAGACATGGAGCGCACGCAATGATGGCGCTCGGGGAATCCGCCGGCGAGACGCTGCAGGGACGCGCCCGCGTGCTCGGGGACGACGTCAACACCGACTACATCATCTCGTCGAGCCGCAAGAAGAACAGCGTCGATCCCGACGTCCTGCGCCATTACCTGTTCGAGGATCTCGATCCGTCGTTCGCGGCGAGCGTGCGGGACGGCGACATTCTCGTCGCGGGACAGAACTTCGGGTGCGGCTCCGCGATGGAGGTCGCTGTCACGACCGTTCTCGGCGCCGGCATCAAGGCGGTGGTCGCCAGGAGTTTCGCCAGGACGTACTGGCGCAATGCAATCAACAACGGGCTGCTGCTGGTCACGGGCGACGCGCGGGACCTGCGGGAGGGCGAGTCCCTGCGGATCCGCATGACCCGCGACAGGGCATGGCTGGAAGTTGGAGACGGCCAGCGGCGTATCGAATGCGAAGCCGTTCCCGAAATCGTCCATCTGCTGCGGCGCGAGGGCGGCCTGATCCCCTACCTGAAGCGCCATCGCCGGCTCCCCGGGTTCGACGACGATGCGCAACGCGCCGATGCCACCGCGCGTGCGGGGGGAGCGCCGACCTGAGCGCACCGGTCCCGGCCAGGACGCCATGCGCCCCCCGTTCGCCGGGCTTCCCGCCGCACTCCCGCATCCTGATGACGACCCTGTTCTCGGCCTGGACCGTCCTCGTTGACGACCGCCTCACCCCGCAAGGAAACACCAAGACATGAAACACATATCGATCGGCGTAGATATCGGCGGCACCTTCACCGACATCGTCGCGCTCGACTATCAGAGCGGCAGGATCCACGCCAAGAAGGTCCTTACCGCCTACGCCGATCCGACACAGCCCGTCATGGACGGTATCGAGGCCCTGCTGCGGGAGAACGGCTTTCGCGCCGCGCAGGTCGGCCGCTTCGTGCACGCGACCACGCTGTTTACGAATGCGCTGATCGAAGGGAAGGGCGCCAGGACGGGGCTTCTTACCACCGCGGGCTTCGGCGATGCCATAGAGATCGGGCGCGAGCGCCGCTACGATCTCTACGATGTGCACATCGACGGGCCGCAGAGCCTGGTGCCTCGCCATCTGCGCGCGGAGATCGCCGCGCGCATCGATGCGGCGGGCATCGAAGTCACGCCGCCCGACCGCGGCGAGACGCTGGCGGCGGTCGGCAAGCTGGTTGCGCAGGGGGTCGATTCGCTGGCCATCTGCCTGCTGCACGCCTACGTGAACCCGCGGCACGAGGCGCAGGTCGCGGCGTGGATTGCCGAGGCATTCGGGGAGATCAGCGTCTGCATCTCCAGCGCGATCGCCCCCGAGATCCGCGAATACGACCGGGTCTGCACCACCGTCGCCAACGCCTGCGTTCAACCCATCGCGCGCAGCTATCTCGACCGGCTGGAGCACAGGGTGAAGGCGATCGGCATCGATTGCGGCGTCCTGATGATGCTTTCCAACGGCGGGCTCTCCGCCGTGGCCGAGGCCAGGCGAAAGCCCATCGACCTGCTTGAGTCCGGGCCGGCGGCCGGTGCGATCTCGGCGGCATGGTCCGGAAGCCGCAACGACCGCACGAGCCTGCTCGCGTTCGACATGGGCGGCACCACAGCCAAGCTCTGCCTGGTCCAGGATGCCAGGCCGGCGGTGGCATACGGCTTCGAGGCGGCGCGGCGCAAGCGCTTTTCCGAGGGCAGCGGCATCCCGATCAAGATCACCACGGTGGACCTGATCGAGATCGGCGCGGGCGGCGGCAGCATCGCGCGTTCCGACAGCATGAAGTTGCTGAAGGTCGGACCGGAGAGCGCCGCATCCGAGCCCGGCCCCGCGTGCTTCGGCCGCGGCGGAACGCAGCCGACGGTGACCGACGCCAATGTCGTCCTCGGTTATCTCGACCCGAAATCGTTCGCCGGCGGCGCCATCCCGATCGACGTCGCCAGGGCCGACGCGGCCCTGCAGGCGCTGGGCAGGACAATCGGCATGGACGGGGCGGTCATCGCGCAGGGCATCCACGACATCGTTGCCGAGAACATGGCGGGCGCGGCGCGCGTGCACATTGCCGAACGGGGCCATGACCCGCGCCGGTTCGACATGGTGTGCACCGGCGGCGGCGGTCCGCTGCACGGGTATGCCGTGGCGCGCAAGGTAGGCATCGGCACGCTGATCGTTCCGCCGGCCGCCGGCGTGGCTTCCGCGATCGGCCTGCTGGTTGCCCCGGCACGCGCCGACCGCTCCCGGACCGCGATTTTCCAGCCCACTGACGGCGACCTGGCCGATCTGGAAGCGAGCTTCGACAAACTCGCCGGCGAGGCGCGCGGCTGTCTCGAAGAACTGAAGGACGGCTTCGGCGCGATCGCGGTGAAGCGCTACGCCGACGGCCGTTTCATCGGCCAGGGCTTCACGCTCACGTTGCAGCTTCCCGATGGGCCATACGCCGGCCCAGGCGTCGACGCGCAGCCGGTGCGGGCGGCGCTGCTCGCGGCCTTCAACAGCGCGTACAGCGAGAAATTCGGGCGCACGCCGCCCAACGTGCCGGTCGAGCTGGTCAGCCTGCGCGTTTCCGCGCTTGCCTACCCGAACGAGACCTTTGTCCCGGCCGCGCTGGCGCAGCGCAGCCAGTCGACGGCGCAGGGTTTCCGGCGGGTTTTCTTCGAGGAGGCCGGCGGCTTCATCGACACGGCAATCTATGCCCGCGGCGAGCTCGCCGTGAATGCGGTTCTGCAGGGGCCACTGCTGGTTGTCGATGCTGACTCGACGCTGGTCGTGGGGCCGGGAGGAACGCTGGTCCAGTCCGAGACCGGCAACCTGATCGTGAACATTCACTGAACTGCGGAGCATCTATCCATCATGCACGGCCAAACCTCCCCGGGACGTGAACTCACGCCCATCTTTCTCGAAGTCTTCTGGACCCGCGTCCGTTCCATCGTCGATGAAGCCGCCAAGCTCATCGTGAGGACCTCGTTCTCCACGCTGTCTTCGGAAGCCAACGACTTCGCGGTGGTCCTGACCGATGCGCGGGGACGCTCGCTGATCGAGAACAGCGGCAGCATCCCGTCGTTCATCGGCACGCTCCCGGCAACGGTGCGGTACGCGATCGAGGTCATCGGTATCGACGCGATGCGCGAAGGGGATGTCTACATCACCAACAATCCCTGGCACGGAACGGGCCACCTGAACGATTTCTGTTTCGTCAGGCCGGTCTTCCACCGCGGGGCGCTCGTCGCATTCGCGGCCACGGCCGCCCACATGCCCGACATCGGCGGGCGCATCCGTTCGGTGGATGCCAGGGAAATCTTCGAGGAGGGTTTCCAGATCCCGCTGATGTACCTGCTGCGCGAGGGACGGGCGGATGCTTCCCTGATCAGCCTGCTTCGCGCCAACGTGCGGACGCCCGACCAGACCGTGGGCGACCTCTGGTCGCAGGTGGGCGCTACCGAGCTGGTCGACCGCCGCGTCAACGAAGTCATGTCCGAATACGGCCTGTCGACCACGGAGGACATCGCCGAAGCCTTGTTCGCGCGCAGCGACCGGGCCATGCGCGACGCCCTGGCGGCGTTACCCGACGGTGAATACGTCTACGAAATGCAGACGGACGGATTCGAGTCGCCGTTCACCTACAAGGTGCGCGTGACGATCGCCGGCGAGACCATCGACATCGATTTCGACGGCACGAGCCCGCAGCAGGCCAAGGGCATCAATTGCGTTCTCGCCTACACCTACGCCATGTCCGTGTATGCGATCAAGAGCCTCCTGATTCCCGACCTGCCCAACAATGACGGCCTGTTCCGCGGGATCACGGTCCGGGCGCCGGCGGGCTCGCTGCTCAACCCCGTGTTTCCCGCCGCGGTGGGCGGCCGGGCCTGCACCGGGCACTACGTTCCCAGCCTGGTGTTCGGCGCATTGCAGGGCGTGCTGCCGGAGCGCGTGATGGCCGGCGTGGGCTCGCCCCTGTGGATTGTCAACATGAGCGGCGTGCGCAAGAACGGCCGGCCGTTTACTTCCGTGTTGTTCTTCAACGGGGGCATGGGGGCGACGGCGGAAAAAGATGGCGTGAGCGCCACGTCCTGGCCGAGCAACATCTCGTCCACCCCGGTGGAGGTCGCCGAGCGCGAAAGCCCGTTCTTCTTCAAGTACAAGCGTCTGATACCGGCATCGGGCGGTGCCGGCAGGCACCGCGGCGGCCTAGGGCAGGAAATTTGCTTTCAGAGCCTGCACGAAGGTCCGCTGAACGTCGTGTTCCTGACCGAGCGGATCCGGCACCCGGCCCAGGGGATCGCAGGCGGGGAGCCCGGCGCGTGCGGTGCCGTCCAGATCAACGGCGAGGATGTCGATTCCCGCCGTCCGCACATAGTCAAGCGAGGAGACGAAATCGTCCTGAGGACACCCGGTGGAGGTGGCTATGGCCCCCCGTCGGAGCGGACCGAAGCCGCCAGAGCAGCGGACGCCCGGCAGGGCTATCGATAGCCTTTCACACACATCAAGGGAAAAACATGAAACCCGCAAGATCCAGATCAGCAAACCGCGCCCGGCTCGTTGCGAAGGCGCTCGCTTGCATCGCCGTGGCTGCCACCACGACGATGGCACAGGCGCAGCCCGCGAATTATCCGCAGCAGCCGGTTCGCGTCGTGGTGCCGTTTCCGCCTGGTGGCGTCGCCGACATGATTGCCCGGCTGCTCATGACCGGTATTTCCCAGAACATCCGCCAGAGCATCGTCATCGACAACCGCGGGGGAGCCAGCGGCTCCATCGGCACCTCGGTGGTCGCGCACTCGAAACCGGATGGGTACACCTTGCTGATGGTGCTGGATACTTTCGCGATCAACCCCTTGATCTACGAAGACGCGAACTATGCCAACAAGGATTTCGCGCCGATCTCGATGATCACGCAGTCGCCGATGGTGCTGCTCGCCAACCAGAATCTCCCCGCCAAGTCCGTCGGCGATCTCACCAGACTGGCCAAGGCCAAGCCGGGCACGCTCAACTTCGCCTCGGTCGGCCCGGGAAGCGCGAGCCACCTGACCGCCGAGATGTTCGACGCCAGGCAGGGCGTCAAGATGACGCACGTCCCGTACAAGGGTGGTGCACCGGCACAGACCGCCCTCATGTCCGGCGAAGTCGACATCATGTGGGGGTCGACGCCCTATGCGCTGAGTGTCGTCCGTGCCGGCAAGACGAAGGCGATCGCGCAGGCCAGCAAGACCCGCAGCGCTGTCTTCCCCGACCTGCCGACGACCGCGGAACAGGGCATGCCGGATTTCGAGGCCATCGGCTGGTCCGGGTTGCTCGCACCGGCCGGGACGCCGCCCGAGGTGATCAAGTTCTGGAATGAACAGTTGACGAAGGTCATCCAGGACCCCAAGGTCAAGAAGCAGATGCTGGAACAGGGCCTCGACATCAAGCTTTCGACCCCAGACGAGTTCGGCAGGTACATCGATGGCCAGACGAAGATGTGGAAGAAGCTGATCGAAGAGCAGCACATTCCGGTTTCATGACCTTCATGGCCTGATGCCGCGGGTTCCCGGCATCAGGCTCCGGCAAGGAGCGGTGCGAGCCTGCCCGGTTGTGCGGGCAGATTCATCCTGGCCGGGCGGCGCGGGCACCGGGGGGCAGTGTCGAGGGGGGCCATTTCCTTGTCTTCGAACCGGCACCCGGGTCGCCACCATTTGCCGCCGCGGCTGGGCGTATCCGGGGCGGAACCATCTTGTGGCAATCGGTTGCCCCGAAACCATCCCATATGCGCGGGCTGTAAAGAAACGCCCCGGCACCACGTGGGACGCCAAATCCCGTGAAACCAAAGAAAAAGCCCGGATATACCGGGCTTCTGGAACGTCCAGGATTAACCTGGAACGAGTAATTGGTGGAGCCGGCGGGAATCGAACCCGCGTCCGCAAGCCCTCCACAGAGAGTTCTACATACTTAGTTCTGTCATTTGATTTAACCGGTGCATCGCGGACGAACACGCTCTACAACGGCGAGTCACTAGGTTTTCGTCCCCTGGTTCGTGACTCACCCGGGGCTTATCTGACGTAAATGACCTCGCGTAGTCTTGCGACTCTAGCCCGTCAGCGAGCCAGTGCGAGGACGGCCGCAATTAAGCGGCCAGTGCGTAACGTTCGTCGTTAGCAGTTATTGCATTCCCATTGATTAACGAGGTGACGGGTCCTCGGTATGCCCTCCACTGCTTTGTAACCCACGTCGAAACCAGGTCGGCCCCGTGTGAACTGCTTGAACAGTGTCAAGAGACGAGATTGTACTCCGTTGGCGTCCCGAAGGGTAGGCCGCGTCCCGGCGCCGCCCGCAGGCTAGCGCCGCGCGGCCGGCGTCAGTAGGGCGATCAGCTCGCTCGGATGGCGCACGAGGTAGTCGGCGCCCCATTCCTCGGGCGGCTCGCCGTCGCCGCAGTAGCCGTAGGCGGCGGTGATGGTGGCCATGCCGGCCGCCTTGCCGGCCTGGATGTCGCGCAGGTCGTCGCCCACGTACACGCAGCGCGCGGGGGCCACGCCGCTGACTTCGGCGGCGTGCAGCAGCGGGGCGGGGTGGGGCTTGGCGTGCGCCGTGGTGTCGCCGCTGACCACCGCCGAGGCGCGCGGCGCCAGGCCGATGGCGGCCACCAGCGGCGCGGTGAAGCGGGTGACCTTGTTGGTGACGATGCCCCAGCGGATGCCGGCGGCCTCGAGCGCGTCCAGCACTTCGCCCATGCCGTCGAACAGGTGCGTGTGCACGGCGATGTCGGCCTCGTAGTAGTCGAGGAAGGTGTCGCGCAGGGCGGGGAACTCGGGGTCGGCCGGGCTCTTGCCGAAGGCCGCGCCGATCAGGCCGCGCGCGCCGTGCGAGGCCACCGGGCGGAGCTTTTCATAGGCCACCGGCGGGTGGCCGTGCTCGACGACGAGGCGGTTGGCGGCCGCGGCGAGATCCGGGGCGGTGTCGGCCAGGGTGCCGTCGAGATCGAAGAAGACTGCGTCGAAGGTCTGCATGGTCAGGCGGGCCGGCGCAATGCCATCAGGTAGTTCACGTCGGTGTCGGAGCCCAGCGCGTAGACGCGGGTCAGCGGGTTGTAGGTCATGCCGCGCATCTCGATCAGTTCGAGCCCGGCGTTGCGGGCGTAGCGGGCCAGTTCCGACGGCGTGATGAACTTGTCGTAGTCGTGCGTGCCGCGCGGCAGCATCTTGAGCACGTACTCGGCGCCGACCACGGCCAGCAGGTAGGCCTTGAGGTTGCGGTTGATGGTGGAGAAGAACACGGTGCCGCCGGGCCGCACCAGCGTGGCGCAGGCGCGCACGACCGATTGCGGGTCGGGCACGTGCTCGAGCATTTCCATGCAGGTCACTACGTCGAAGCCGGCGGGCATGCGCGCGGCCAGCGCTTCGGCGGCGATCTCCTCGTAAGTCACGGCTACGCCGGACTCCAGGCTGTGCAGGTCGGCCACGCGCAGCGCCTTGGTGGACAGGTCGATGCCACGCACGGTGGCGCCGCTGCGCGCCATGCTCTCGGCCAGGATGCCGCCGCCGCAGCCGACGTCGACCACCTGCTTGCTGCTCAGGCCGGCGATGCCGTCGATCCAGCCCAGGCGCAGCGGGTTGAGCTCGTGCAACGGCTTGAACTCGCTTTCCGGGTCCCACCAGCGGTGGGCCAGTTCGCTGAACTTGTCGATTTCGCGGGCGTCGGCGTTCTTGCCGAGCAGGGTGGTTTCCAGGGTGGGATGGTGCGGCGTGGAGATCTGCGTCATGGAGTTTGGCGCGCGGCCGGTGCGGCGGCGTGAAAGCGGAGGGTATTGCGGCACTGTATCAAAAAAAAAGCCCAGCTTGCGCTGGGCTTTTCTTCATCGGAAGGAATCCGATTAACGTGCGCTGCGGGTGCCGACCACTTCGACTTCCACGCGGCGGTTCGGCTGCTGGCAGGCGATCTGGGCCTTGCGGGTACCCTTGCACGACTTCGGATCGACCTTCAGTTGGCGCTTGCCCTTGCCTTCCGTGTAGACACGGTTGGCTTCCACGCCCTTGCTCACCAGATAGGCCTTGACGGCTTCGGCACGACGGATCGACAGGCGATCGTTGTACTTGTCCGAACCGAACGAGTCGGTGTGGCCAACGGCGATGATGACTTCCAGGGTGATGCCGGACAGCTTGGAGGACAGGTCGTCCAGCTTGGCCTTGCCTTCGGGCTTCAGCACGGCCTTGTCGAAATCGAACAGGGTGTCGGCAGCGAAAGTGACCTTCTCGCTGGAGACGACCGGCGGAGCAACCGGAGCTTGCGGTTGAGCAACCGGAGCGGACGCCGGAGCCAGGGCGCCGTCGCACAGGGCGTTGGCGGTGGCCGGGGTCCACGAGCTATCGCGCCAGCAGAGCTCGTTCGTGCCGTTCTTCCACACGTACTCGCTCGTACCGTTGCCCCAGTTATCGTTCACAGCCTTCTTTTCGTAGGGGACGGACTGGGCTTGAGCGGATGCAGCCATTACTGCGGTAGCTGCAACGAGCGCGAGCTTGGCAAATTTTTTCATATTTCTCCTCTCAGGATGAGATCACCGCAGGGTTACTGCGAGCAAATGGACGGAAACAAGTCATACATTCTTCGGAGTATAACATTCTCGATGCGGTGTATGCTCCACTTCGAACAATGTCTGGCTCTTCGCTGGGGAATTGTGCCACAAGCCTCGTTTCCTAAGAAGTAAATATATTCGATTCAATCAATGGGTTTTGGGCCTGTGGTGTTTGTGCAACATGACCCTTGCGATGCCCGCAAACCCTTGCCTGGCCGGGCTTGCAGGTTTTCGGCGCGGGCTCCGCGCGGCCGTTCCGGGCCTCGCGCGAGGGCTGCCGCGCGGGGCCCCCGCGGCCGCGGGGGCGGGGTGCCGGGCATGTTAGAATGCCACGTTGCCCTGCTGTCAGACGCTCTCGCGGCGAATGGCGATTCACCGGGGCGCCTTCTGTTTAAATTCGCCGCATAACCCACGCCGCAATGGATCAATTCGCCAAAGAAACCCTTCCGGTCTCTCTCGAAGAGGAAATGCGCCGCTCCTATCTCGATTACGCGATGAGCGTGATTGTCGGGCGCGCGCTTCCCGACGTCCGGGATGGCCTGAAGCCGGTGCACCGGCGTGTGCTCTATGCGATGCATGAGCTGAACAACGACTGGAACCGGCCGTACAAGAAATCGGCGCGTATCGTGGGGGATGTGATCGGTAAGTACCACCCCCACGGCGACACTGCTGTATACGATACGATCGTCCGCATGGCGCAGAATTTTTCGCTGCGCTACATGCTCGTCGATGGCCAGGGGAATTTCGGCTCGGTGGACGGTGATAACGCGGCCGCCATGCGTTATACCGAAATCCGCCAGTCCAAGATCGCCCACGAGATGCTGCTGGACATCGACAAGGAAACTGTCGATTTCGGGCCGAATTATGACGGTTCCGAAAATGAGCCGCTGATTCTGCCGGCCCGCATCCCGAATCTGCTGATTAATGGTTCGTCGGGTATCGCGGTCGGCATGGCCACCAATATCCCGCCGCACAACCTCAACGAAGTGGTCGACGGCTGCCTGCACCTGCTGCGCAATCCGCAGGCCACGGTGGACGAGCTGATCGAGCTGATTCCGGCGCCGGACTTCCCGACCGCCGGCATCATCTACGGCATCCAGGGCGTGCGCGAGGGCTACCGCACCGGCCGCGGCCGCGTGGTGATGCGCGCCAAGACGCACTTCGAGGACATCGACCGCGGCCAGCGCCAGGCGATCATCGTCGACGAGCTGCCGTACCAGGTCAACAAGCGCACGCTGCTCGAGCGCATCGCCGAACTCGTCACCGACAAGAAGGTCGAGGGCATCTCGGACATCCGCGACGAGTCCGACAAGTCCGGCATGCGCGTGGTGGTCGAGCTCAAGCGCAACGAAGTGCCGGAGGTGGTGCTCAACAACCTCTACAAGCACACCCAGCTGCAGGACACCTTCGGCATGAACATGGTGGCGCTGGTCGACGGCCAGCCGCGCCTGCTGAACCTGCGCCAGATGCTGGACTGCTTCCTGTCGCACCGGCGCGAGGTGGTCACCCGCCGCACCGTGTTCGAGCTGCGCAAGGCGCGCGAGCGCGGCCACGTGCTCGAAGGCCTGGCGGTGGCGCTGGCGAACATCGACGAGTTCATCGCCATCATCAAGGCCGCGCCGACCCCGCCGATCGCCAAGCAGGGCCTGATGGCCAAGGCCTGGGATTCGAGCCTGGTGCGCGAGATGCTGTCGCGCGCCGAGGGCGAGACCCCGGGCGGCCGCGCGTCCTACCGCCCGGACGGCCTGCCGGCCATCTTCGGCATGCAGGGCGACGGCCTGTACCGCCTGTCCGACTCGCAGGCGCAGGAAATCCTGCAGATGCGCCTGCAGCGCCTGACCGGCCTGGAACAGGACAAGATCGTCCAGGAATACCGCGACATCATGGCGGAAATCGCCGACCTGCTCGACATCCTGTCGCGGCCCGAGCGCATCAGCACCATCATCGTCGACGAACTGACCGCGATCCGCGCCGAATTCGGCGACGCGCGCCGCTCGCACATCGAACTCAACGCGACCGAGCTCGACACCGAGGACCTGATCACGCCGCAGGACATGGTGGTGACGCTGTCGCACAGCGGCTACATGAAGAGCCAGCCGATCTCCGAGTACCGCGCGCAGAAGCGCGGCGGGCGCGGCAAGCAGGCCACCGCCACCAAGGAAGACGACTGGATCGACACGCTGTTCGTGGCCAACACCCACGACTACATCCTGTGCTTCTCGAACCGCGGCCGCCTGTACTGGCTCAAGGTGTATGAGGTGCCGCAGGGCTCGCGCAATTCGCGCGGCCGGCCGATCGTCAACATGTTCCCGCTGTCCGACGGCGAGAAGATCAACGTCATCCTGCCGGTGCGCCAGTTTGACGCAGAGCATTTCATCTTCATGAGCACCGCGCGCGGCACCGTGAAGAAGACCGCGCTGACCGAGTTCTCCAATCCGCGCAAGGCCGGCATCATCGCGGTGGACCTCGACGAGGGCGACTACCTCGTGGGCGCCGCCGTCACCGACGGCCAGCACGACGTGATGCTGTTCTCGGACGCCGGCAAGGCCGTGCGCTTCGACGAGAACGACGTGCGCCCGATGGGCCGCCAGGCGCGCGGCGTGCGCGGCATGAACCTGGAAGACAGCCAGAGCGTGATCGCCATGCTGGTGGCGCCGGCCGAGACCAGCGAGCAGGCCGGCTCGGTCGGCAGCGTGCTGACCGCCACCGAGAACGGCTACGGCAAACGCACGCCGATCTCCGAATACACTCGACACGGCCGTGGCACCAAGGGCATGATTGCGATCCAGACGAGCGAGCGCAACGGCCGCGTGGTGGCCGCGGCGCTGGTATCGCCGGACGACGAGATCATGCTGATCACGACCGGTGGCGTGCTGATCCGTACCCGCGTGGCGGAGATTCGCGAAATGGGCCGCGCCACGCAGGGTGTGACGCTGATCAACGTGGATGAAGGCACCAAGCTGTCGGGGCTGCAGCGGATCGTCGAGAGCGATGCCGACAATGGCGTCGCGGGTGACGAATCCGACGCGGCCGGGACGGATGGCGCCGAAGGTGCCGCGCAGGGCGAGCAGGCCGGTGCGCCGGGCGGCACCGAAGCGGGCACGCCGGACACGGGATCGGATTCGTAAATTGTTGCAACATTGGACCGCGGCGCCGGAACTCGATTGCCGGCTGCGGGACTAAAACGGACATATTCAAGGGAGTCACAATGCTCAAGACCTATCGACGTATCGCTGTTCTGGCTGCCTTCGTGCCGGCCATGATGCTGGCTGGCGCGGCGCATGCCCAGGCTCAGGACGCGGACAAGACCGCTGCCATCAAGGAACTGCTGACGGTGATGCAGGCCGACCAGGCCGTGAAGGGCCAGGCCGACAACTGGCAGCAGGGCGCCAAGCAGGAAGCGCCGATGGTCCTGGAACAGGTGCTCGTCGAGAACAAGACGCTCAACGACAAGCAGAAGCAGGCCGCCGTCGACAAGCTCAAGAAGAACGGCGCGGTGCAGCGCATGGTGGACGGCGCGGGCCAGGCCTTCACCACCGATGGCTTCAAGAGCGACGCCATCAAGGCGCACTACGACGCCTTCGCCAAGTATTACAGCGCGCAGGAAATCCGCGACCTGACCACCTTCCTGAAGTCGCCCACCGGCCAGAAGTTCATGGCCAACCAGGGCAAGGCGACCCAGGAGATCTGGGGCTCGATGATGCAGAAGTACGGCCCGCAGGTCGGCAAGTCGATGCGCGACGCCGCCGAGAAGGAAATCGCCGCCGCTTCGAAGTAAGCCGGCAAGCCGCGCCGCGGGGAGCGGGGCGCCGCCCCGGTCTCCCCATCGCGGTGCGGGTTTGAGGGATAATGGCTGCTTGGTTTACACCGGCAGCCATTTTTCATTTCTACTTCCATGAACGAACCCCAGAATCCAGCACTTGCCGCCATGATGCAGCGCGCCGTGGCCGAGCGTGTCTATAACTTCTCGCCCGGTCCGGCGGCGCTGCCGACCGAGGTGCTGCTGCAGGCGGCCGAGGAGATGCTGTCGTGGCACGGCACGGGGGTGTCGGTCATGGAGATGAGCCACCGCAGCCGCGAGTTCGAGAGCATCCACGCCGAGGCGCTGGCCGGCCTGCGCGAGCTGCTGCGCGTGCCGAAGAACTTCCGCATCCTGTTCCTGCAGGGCGGCGCCATCGGCGAGAACGCGATCGTGCCGCTGAACCTGATGCGCCGCGTGCATGCCGAGCGCCCCAAGGCCGATTTCGTCGTCACCGGCAGCTGGTCGGTGAAGTCCGAGCAGGAAGCGCGCCGCTATGGCGAGGTCAACATCGCCGCCACCAGCGCCGCGCAGAAGTTCACGCGCATCCCCGACGTGTCCGAGTGGAAGCTGTCCGACGACGCGGCCTACGTGCACCTGTGCACCAACGAGACCATCGGCGGCGTCGAGTTCCACACCGTGCCCGACGTCGGCCAGAGCCGCGACGGCGGCCCGGTGGTGGTGGCCGACGTCTCCAGCCACATCCTGTCGCGCGCGGTGGACTGGTCGCGCATCCAGGTGGCCTACGGCGGCGCGCAGAAGAACATCGGCCCGGCCGGCGTGACCATCGTGATCGTGCGCGAGGACCTGCTCGGCCACGCGCATCCGCTGTGCCCGTCCGCGTTCGACTGGCGCCTGGTGGCCGAGCACAATTCGATGTACAACACGCCGCCGACCTACGCCATCTACATCGCCGGGCTGGTCTTCAAGTGGCTCAAGGCCCAGGGCGGCGTGGACGCGATCGAGCAGCGCAACATCGCCAAGGCGGACGCGCTGTACCGCTTCCTCGACCAGAGCGCGTTCTACCGCAACGAGATCGACCCGGCGTGCCGCTCGCGCATGAACGTGCCGTTCTTCCTCGCCGACGAGTCGCGCAACGACGCCTTCCTGGCGGGCGCGCGCGCCAACGGCCTGGTGCAGCTCAAGGGCCACAAGTCGGTCGGCGGCATGCGCGCCAGCCTCTACAACGCCATGCCGCTCGACGGCGTGCTGGCGCTGATCGAGTACATGCGCGAGTTCGAGCGCAGCGCGGCCTGAGCGTTGTCCCCGGCCTGGCGCGGCGCAGCCCGCGCCTTGCCGCGCCCGCCGCGCCCAGGCGCGAGCCGGGAGGGCGCCGGGAGGGTGCCGAACGGGCGCAAACCGGTCTTTTTCAGAGCCGCCTTGCAAGGAGGCGGCGCAGCGGATCCATACGATGACAAACCAAGACAAGCACAGTGCGCGGGCGGCGGCGCCGCAGGACAACGCCGCGGCCGAGAAGGCGCTCGGCGTCGAGCTGACGCCGCTGCGCGAGCAGATCGACGCGCTCGACCGCGAACTGCTCTCGATGCTCAACCGCCGCGCGCAGCTCGCCCTCGACGTGGGCGAGGTCAAGAAGAAGTACGGCGCGCCGGTGTTCCGCCCGGAGCGCGAGCTGCAGGTGATCCGCAAGGTGCAGGGCGCCAATCCGGGCCCGCTGCTCGACGACAGCGTGGCCTCGATCTGGCGCGAGGTGATGTCGGCCTGCCGCGGGCTGGAGAAGCCGCTCGAAGTGGCCTTCCTGGGGCCGGCCGGCACCTTCTCCGAGCAGGCGCTGTATGCGCATTTCGGCCATGAGGTGAGCGGCGTGCCGTGCCCGAGCATCGACGAGGTGTTCCGCGCGGTGGAAGCCGGCACCGTCGAGTACGGCGTGGTGCCGGTGGAAAACTCCACCGAGGGCGCGGTGTCGCGCACGCTCGACCTGTTCCTGCAGACCTCGCTCAAGATCAGCGGCGAGATCGCGCTCAAGGTGCACCACAACCTGATGGCGTCGTCGCCCGACATGCAGGGCGTGACCGTGGTGCGCGCCCACGCGCAGGCGCTGGCGCAGTGCCAGCACTGGCTCACGGCCAACTATCCGCACCTCGAGCGCCAGGCGGTGTCGAGCAACGCGGAGGCCGCGCGCATGGCCAGCGAGGACCCGACCTCCGCGGCCATCGCCGGCGAGTCGGCGGCCAACCGCTATCACCTGCACATGGTGCGCACGCATATCCAGGACGACCCGCACAACCGCACCCGCTTCGCGGTGATCGGGCGCTACGAGACCGAGCCCTCGGGCAGCGACCAGACCTCGATGATCCTGTCGGTGCCGAACAAGGCCGGCGCGGTCTACCAGCTGCTCGCGCCGCTGGCCGACAACGGCGTGTCGATGTGCCGCTTCGAGTCGCGCCCGGCGCGCAGCGGCGCGTGGGAGTACTACTTCTACGTCGACGTGGAAGGCCACCAGAACGATGCCGCGGTGGCGCGCGCGCTGGAGGAACTGCGCCGCAACGCGGCCTATTTCAAGGTGCTGGGCTCGTACCCGTCCAGCAAGTAAGGCCGGGACGGCAGGCAGACAGACGGCAGGCAGATGGCAGCATAGCGGCCGGGCAGTGACCGGCAAGGAGTCGATATGGCAGAGCAGGGCAGGCAGTTCGGTCCCGAGTACGTGCGGGCGATTTCACCCTACGTGGCGGGCAAGCCGATTTCCGAGGTGGCGCGCGAGTTCGGCCTGGACGAAGCCGCCATCGTCAAGCTGGCCTCGAACGAGAACCCGCTCGGCATGCCCGAGTCCGCCCGCACCGCCATCGCCGCCGCGGTGGACGAGCTGGGCCGCTACCCCGACGCCAACGGCTTCGGGCTGAAGGCCGCGCTGTCGGCCCGCTTCGGCGTGCCGGCCGACTGGCTCACGCTGGGCAACGGCAGCAACGACATCCTCGAGATCGCGGCGCACGCGCTGGTCAGGCCGGGCGAATCGATCGTCTATGCCGAGCACTCGTTCGCGGTGTACGCGCTCGCCACGCAGGAAGTCGGCGCGCGCGCGATCGAGGTCAAGGCGCGCGACTACGGCCACGACCTGGACGCGATGGCCGCCGCGATCGCGCCGGACACGCGCCTGGTCTTCATCGCCAATCCCAACAACCCGACCGGCACCTTCCTGCCAGCGGCCGCCATCGAGGCCTTCCTGGCCAGGGTGCCGGCCAATGTGGTGGTGGTGCTGGACGAGGCCTACAACGAATACCTGGACGACGCCCAGCAGTACGACTCGGTGGCGTGGGTACGCCGATACCCGAACCTGCTGGTCTCGCGCACCTTCTCCAAGGCCTACGGGCTGGCCGGGCTGCGCGTCGGCTACGCGGTGGCGCAGCCGGCGCTGACCGACCTGCTCAACCGCATCCGCCAGCCGTTCAACGTCAACAGCCTGGCCCAGGCGGCGGCCATCGCGGCGCTCGGCGACACCGCCTTCCTCAAGCGCAGCGCCGAGCTGAACCGCGCCGGCAAGGCGCAGCTGGTGGCCGCGTTCGACCGGCTCGGCCTGCAATACGTGCCGTCCTCGGGCAATTTCGTGCTGGTGCGCGTGGGCCGCGACGACGGCGCCGGCGCGCGCGTCAACCTGGCGCTGCTCTGGCAGGGCGTGATCGTGCGGCCGGTCGGCAACTACAACCTGCCGCAATGGCTGCGCGTGACCATCGGCCTGCCGGAAGAGAACGCGGCCTTCATCGCGGCGCTCGAGAAAGCGCTCGGATAGCCGGTCCCGCCCTCGTTTTTCTCCGCTTCGCGGCCGGTGCCCGCCCGATCGGCGCCGCCGCGGCCGGGCGGAGCGGATACAATGCCGGATTCCAGAACTTTCGTGCCTGGCAGCGTATTCCCGTGACCGATCCTGCGTCCGCTCCCTATTTTTCCCGTGTCGTCATCGTCGGCGTCGGCCTGATCGGCGGCTCGCTGGCGCTGGCGCTCAAGCGTGCCGGCGTGGTCGGCACCGTGGTCGGCGTGGGCCGCTCGCAGGCTTCGCTCGAGCGCGCGCTCAAGCTCGGCGTGATCGACGAGGCCGCCACGCTGGAAGAGGCCGCCAGGGGCGCCAGCGTGATCGTGCTGTGCGCGCCGGTGGCGCAGACCTTTGCGTTGCTCCATGCACTCGAGCCGCATCTCGAGCCCGCCACCATCGTCACCGACGCGGGCAGCACCAAGTCCGACGTGATCGTGGCCGCCAAGACGGCGCTGGGCGACAAGGCCGCGCAGTTCGTGCCGGCGCATCCCATCGCGGGACGCGAGCTGAACGGCGTCGAGGCCGCGCTGGCCGATCTCTACGACGGCAAGCGCGCCGTGCTGTGCCCGCTGCAGGAAAACAGCCGCCTCGACGTGGCCGCCGTGCGCGCCATGTGGGAAACCGCGGGCGCGCACTGCGACGTGATGTCGGCCGTGCAGCACGATGCCGTGTTTGCCGCGGTCAGCCACCTGCCGCACCTGCTGTCCTACGCGCTGGTGGCCCAGGTGGCCAATGCCGAGGATGCCGCGCTCAAGCTCGATTTCGCCGGCGGCGGCTTCCGCGATTTCACGCGCATCGCCGCGTCCTCGCCCGAAATGTGGCGCGACATCTGCATCGGCAACCGCGAGGCCATGCTGAGCGAGCTGTCGACCTACCAGGCCATGCTCGCCCACCTGAAGACCCTGATCGAGAAAAGCGACGGCGCGGGCCTGGAGCGCATCTTCCAGCGCGCCAGCCGGGCGCGCCTGCAATGGGGCGCGCAGCGCGCGCCCGCCGTCAACGCCGAACCCTGACCGCCACCCACACCGCGGCGGCCCGCCACCGGCGGGG
>NZ_AQPL01000031.1:0-822 GCF_000395345.1 Cupriavidus sp. WS
CCCGCCACCGGCGGGGCGCCGCACAACCCGCTCGCAGATCATGGAACACCTCACGCTCGGTCCCCTCACCCGCGCCTCCGGCACGGTCCGCCTGCCCGGCTCCAAGAGCATCTCCAACCGCGTGCTGCTGCTGGCGGCGCTCGCCGAAGGCGAAACGCGCGTACGCGACCTGCTCGATTCCGACGACACCCGCGTGATGCTGCAGGCGCTGCGCACGCTCGGCGTGGAGTGGCGGCAGGAAGACGGCGCGTGCGTGGTGCGCGGCGCCGGCGGCAACTTCTCCAACAAGTCGGCCGACCTGTTCATGGGCAACGCCGGCACCGCGATCCGCCCGCTCACCGCGGCGCTGGCGCTGCAGGGCGGCAGCTACAAGCTGTCCGGCGTGCCGCGCATGCACGAGCGGCCGATCGGCGACCTCGTCGACGGCCTGCGCCAGATCGGCGCGAAGATCGACTACCTCGGCACCGAGGGCTATCCGCCGCTGCAGATCTCGCCGGCGCCGATCCGCATCGACGCGCCGATCCGCGTGCGCGGCGACGTCTCCAGCCAGTTTCTGACGGCGCTGCTGATGACGCTGCCGCTGGCCGACGCCGCCGCCGGCACCATCGAGATCGAGGTGGTCGGCGAGCTGATTTCCAAGCCCTACATCGAGATCACGCTCAACCTGCTGGCGCGCTTCGGCATCGAGGTCCGGCGCGAAGGCTGGTCGCGCTTCATCGTGCCGGCGCGCGCGGCCTACCGCTCGCCCGGCGAGATCTTCGTCGAGGGCGATGCCTCGTCGGCCTCGTATTTCCTGGCGGCCGGCGCCATCGGCGGCGGCCC